>JBEIJG010000082.1:0-10065 GCA_040380385.1 Phycisphaeraceae bacterium
AGCCCAAAGGTGCAATCGGCGCTCCTCGAAGCCATGCAAGAGCGACGCGTTTCGATCGGCGATACCACGCACGATCTCCCCGCGCCGTTCCTTGTGATCGCGACACAAAACCCCGTTGAACAAGCAGGAACCTTCGAGTTGCCTGAAGCACAACTCGATCGCTTCATGCTGCGTCATCGGCTCTCCTATCCGAAGCCAGCGGACGAAGCAGAAGTCGTCCGCCGAAGCCTCGGCCTTCGACTCAAGAAGCAAGGCGAGGGCGCTGTTCCGATGTCTGCCTTCGACGCGATCGACGGTTCGCAACGCATGCATGTGCGTGACCTCACCGAGACAATGACCGCGGTGCAGAACGTGCACGTCAGCGATGTGTTCGTTCGGGACGTCGTGGAGCTCGTCAATCTCACGCGACGCCATGCCGACATCGAACTCGGCTGCAGCCCCCGCGCGGCGCTCGCATTGGTGCACGCATCGCGCGCACGCGCGTTCATTCATGGTCGCGACTACACGATTCCCGAAGACATCTTCGCGCTTGCTGAAGACGTGATGCTGCACCGCATGCGCCTCCGCTACGAAGCGCTCGCAGAGGGCCGCACGTCTGCCGACGTCCTTGCAAATCTGCTTTCGACGATGGCGTGACATGACCGCACTGATCGCGCACAACATCAAAGCGCGCGCACCGCAGCATGACGCTGCGGGCGATCTCGCGCTTCCGCCGCCTGAACAGTTGGCGCGCGGTGATTTCGACATCGTTGTGCGCCGTCTCGCAGACGACATCGCATTTGGAAGCGACAATTCGCGCCTCCTAGGAAGCGGCCTCGAATACGCAGGATCGCGGCCCTACGTACCGGGCGACTCCGTTCGACTTCTCAACTGGCGATTGTCTGCGCGAACCGCGAAGCCGTATGTGCGCGAGTATGAAGCGCTCAAGCGAACGAGTATCTACATCGTGCTCGATACCTCTGCGTCGATGTCGACGACGTCGATCGCGCGCTCAAAGCACGCGCTCGCGCTGTGGATCGCGTCAGCACTCGGGCTTGTTGCGCAGCGACGCATGAGTCCTGTCGCGATCGTTGGTGGTGGCGAGCGCAGCGTGCCTGTTGTCCCGAGCCTTTCGCGCAATGACTTGCAACGTGCACTTGAACCACTGCGTGTTGCAGAGCCACGTGAGACGACGCGTGTCGGCGAGCGCGTCGCGGACATCGCACTGCGCGCGACGCGTGCAAGCGTCCTCGTGGTGCTTTCTGATTTGCACGACCCGAAGGCGATTCCCGCGATTCGCAACGCTTCACAGAAACACGATTGCCTTGTCATACACGTCGCCGATCCCACCGAAATCGCGCCGCTGCGCGCAGGATTCGTTCGCGCGTGTGAAGCCGAGTCGAGCCGCGCGTTCACGGCGACGAATCGAAGCGCTTTCGCACGCAACGACGATGTCCGCAGCGAACTTCTTCGCGCTGGCGCAGATTACTTGCGTCTCGTGACGAGTGAACAGTTCATCCCGCCGCTGCGCCGATTTCTTGCAACGCGCGGCTCACTTCTTCGGGGGCGAGGATGATGCACGCGACACGCACGCGTCTTTCGATCGTCGTGGTCGCCGCGATGTGCACCGCAGGTTTTCCCTGCGTAGCGCTGGCAGCGCCGAATTTGTCCGCGCAAACTGCACCCGCAGAGAAGTCCACCGTCGACCCCATCTCGCGCGCGGCGCGTGGAACGACTGGTGTCGTTGAACTGACCTACCAACTCGCACCACTTCGTGCGAAGGCAACGAGCGATCTCACAGCACCAATCCTCGCGCGCGTTGCTGAAATCGCCCCGTCAAAGTACCGCGTCGAGTACATGGGCTTGGTGAGCGGCTCGTATGACCTCACGCCGTACCTTGAACAATCCGATGGGCGCCCAGCACAGTTTGCCAAGCCACTTTTCGTCGAGATTTTCACGCAGCTTCCGCCGAATCATGGCACCGACGTCTTCGGACTTTCTGCGCCATCGTTCGGCTTGCGCGGGCAGTATCGAACGATCTTGATCGCTGTTGGTGCTGCGTGGGTGCTCGTACCGATTGCGGTCGTCGCACTGCGTCTCGCGCGGCGCAAACCGCCCACGGCGCCTGCGCCTGTCGTACACGAACCTTCACTGACGGAACGGCTGTTTGCGATCGTCGATGACGCGCGCACGCGCGAACTCACGACCGACGAACGCGGACGACTCGAGCTCTTGTTGTTGCAAACGCTCCGGAGCGCTGCGCAAGAGTCGTCATCCTCCCCCGCTGCACTCGCCGCCGCCACGGAAGCACTCCGTCGCGATGCTGTGCATGGACCCGTCTTGCGCGCCGTCGAGCGCTGGTTGCATGCGGAGAGTCGAGGCGAAGCACAGCACGCATTGCAAACGCTCGAAGCATTGCGTGCGGCACAGGCACGCGCGAGCACTGATACCTCGCAATCTTCCCCGCAATCTTCAGCGCAATCTTCCACGCGATCTTCAACGGGGGCGAAGCCATGACGTTCACGCATCCGTGGGTGCTGCTTTTCCTTGCGATTCCCGTTGTCCTCTTCTGGACGGTACTCGCGCGCCCCGCCGGCATCGTCGCCCCCGCAGACAATCTCGCTGTGCGCCGTGAGTCACGTCTCTTGCGCGGAGTTTTGGGCTTCTTCGAAGTTGTTCCACTTGCACTCTTGGCGGTCGCCATCGTGATGCTCGCAGGCCCGCAGACGCTGCAACAGCCAAAGCGCGAGAGGTCACTCACGAATATCACGATCTGCCTCGATGTTTCAGGCAGCATGAGCGGCCGCAACTATCAACTCGCCTCGAAAGCCGTCGAAGACTTCACCAAGGCGCGCGAGGGTGATGCGTTTGGGTTGACACTCTTTGGCGTGCGGCAGATTCGATGGCTGCCACTCACGAAGGATTTGCAGGCGATTCGCAACGCACTTCCCTTTGCGAACCCGGACAACCAGCCACAACACATGGGCGGCACCGCGATTGGTGCGGCACTTCGCTTTTGCGGCGACAACATCATGGCCGAAGCAAAGAGTGGCGATCGCATGATCATCCTCGTTTCAGACGGCATGAGTTTTGACCTCGGCGACGGTGTGTCGCAGGAGATCGGCGAGGAATTGAAGGCGCAAGGAATCACGGTCTATCACATTCATATTGATGAATCGGAAGTGCCAAGCGATGTTCTCGAACTCGTAGAACTCACAGGCGGCCAGAGTTTCGCGGCAACCGATCAGTCGAGTTTGAAAGCGATCTTCACGCACATCGATCGCATGAAACCTGCGACTTTCACAACGCCGGGCACTGTGCCGCTCGATCGATTTGCGCCGTTTGCGTTCATCGCACTTGCGCTCTGCGCAGTCCACGCGCTTGGACTTCTTGGTGCGAGGTGGACTCCATGGTGAGTTCGTTCGCATCCAGTTCGATAGACGGAACGTCGCTCGAAACGATGCTGCTCCTTGCAGTCGGAGCAGCGCTCATTGCTGCTGCGATCACGGCGATTGCAGAGTGGATGCATGCAAAGCGCATCGCGCGTGTTGCACGGCTTGCCTTTGGTGCGGATGGCCGTCCCGCCGCGTGGACCCATCTCGCGCCATTCGCGCGCGTGCTTGGGCTCGCATCTGCGGCGTTCGGCGCGACGCTTCTTGCGCTGCATGATCCGGTTGAAGCGGACGACACGCCGAATCCGCGCGCGTCACGTCAAGTCTTGGTTGTACTCGACGTCAGTCCAAGCATGAACATCTCTGACGCGGGACCAAACGCAGAGAAGAAGATGCGCGGCGTGTGGGCGGGCGAAGTTCTGCGCGGGATTCTCGATCGCATCGACATGAAGGACACGCGCATTTCGCTCATTGCGTTCTACACCAAAGCACTGCCTGTTCTACAAGATACGACCGACAAAAATCTCGTCGTCGGCCTTATGGACGGCCTTCCGCTTTACACCGCATTCAAAGCGGGTGACACCGACATGCAAGCGGGCATCGACGCGGCGTTCGCGATGGCGAAGCCATGGCCGCGCGGATCGACCACACTCGTCGTGATCGGCGATGGCGATCTCTCGAAGCCAGTGGTACCGCGCAACATGCCTGCCTCGATTGCGGACAGCATCGTGATCGGCGTGGGTGATCCTGTGCGTCCGACGATTCTCTCGGGCCACTCGTCGAAGCAAGATGCGTGGATGCTCAAAGGCCTCGCGGCGAAACTCGGCGGCGTCTATCACGACGGCAACACGCGACAACTCCCAACCGAAGTGGTCGAACGTCTCGCGTCCGTCGCGCCACGTATTGGCGATGGTGTTTCTCTCCGCGAACTCGGACTCGTCACACTCGGTATCGGCGCATTCCTCGTGTCCTGCATCGGCCCAGCGCTGCTGCTTGTCGGTACACCAGCAAAATCGCAACGACCGCTTCGCGCAACAACACGCGCAAACACGCAGATCGCTGCAAAGCCCGCACTTTCTCGCACTTCACTCGGAGGTCAACCTTCATGAATCCAACCACCAACTCCGATCGTTCTCCAACTCGTACCACCACGCAAACCATGCTCGCGCGCTTCGGCTGGACACTTTGGGCGTTGGTGCCCGTCGGCGTACTCGCCTACCACTTTGGCCCAGGGCAGTCGGCGTATCGCGCGTCACTCGCGGCTGAACTTGTCGCGAAAGCCGATCGCGCACAACAAGATGCGATGGCCATGCAAGACCTCGCCTACGAAGCGCATCTCGCCGCCGTGCGAGCGCGCGCCGAAGCGTTTGGCAAGGACGATGCAGAACTCGTCGCGAAGGTGAAGCTCGCGAATGACGCCGAAGACGCAGCCTACGCGAAGGCCGCCGACGCATGGAAATCAACCGCGGCGATCTTGGGCGAAGCACAAGAACTCGTCGCAGACGATCGCGGGCTCGCACCGAAAGAGATTCGCCTCGCACGCGCGCGCGCACTTGTACGAACAGGCGATATCGCCGCAGGTGCAGGTGATCTCGAAGCGCTGCTCGAAACACTTTCAGAAGACGCACCAACCGCGGCGTCGCCACGCGAATCCGCACTCGCACTCGAAACGCGCGAAGAACTGGCGACTGCCTACTACTACGGCGCGCGATTGATGCGCATGGCTGGAAAGCCCGCAAGTGAGTGGCGCGAGGTTTCGAGCCTCGCGCGACAGAACTTCCGCTACCTCGCGGAAGAGGCGCGCGCAGCAGGCGCCGACGCAGAAACCATTGCAAATCACGAGAAGAACGGCGAACTCGTGCTCGATCTTGAGCAGAGCTCGGTGGAAGGCCTCTTCCTCAAGCCAAAGCCAAAGGATTGCCCGAATGGTCAATGCAATGGGCTCGGCAAGAAGCCTGGTCAAGGCAAACGCCCAGGCAAGGGCAATAAGCCCTCGAAGGGTGCAGGCATGGACGGCGACATCGGCGATGGTTGGTGAGTGCGTTCAGGCGCAGTCCTCCGACGGCCACGTGCATGACGCCAACTCACGAGTACACGACGCACGATTGACGAGCGCAAATCCTCATTCGACGCGATGACAGGATCGATTTATGCAGCGACGCTTTGACGGCAACTTCATCATGAACGCCTCTCTTGCAGCAAGTGCCACACTGGTGGCATGTGTTGCTGCCGCGCACGGACAAGTTCCCGCCGTGCGCATGGTTCCGGCGACGCGAGCATCCGCGACTGGCCAGATTGCGCCCGCGCAGATCATGCCCGCAGGCACCATCGAGGCCAATGCCGTGGAAGGCGCAACGCAAGACGGATCAACGCGCATCGACGCTGCTGCGATGCCACCTGCGACTCTGCTTGAGGGGCCACCAGCCGTCGCGATACAGGGCGGCTCACCGCCATTCACCACTGAATCCCTTGCGGAACTTCGAATCATCTTCGACGCGCTTGAAGAGCCCGAGCAACTCGCGATGCGCGCATACTTCAGCGATCTCGGCGCTGATCTCGATGCGCTGTTCGGACTTTCGACCGCGAAATCCCAACAGGAATCGCGCGGCCAAATGGTCGCGATGATGTTGCGCGAGATGGACTTCACGCGCTCGCCCGCGGCCGTCCTCGGTGCGCGCGCAACGCTTGGTTTCGGGCAAGTTCCGTATCCCAATCCTGAAACTGCGCAACCGATGGAAGTCGCGCGCTGGCTTCAGTTGCACATCATGGCAGGCGAGTGGAAAGCGTTCAGCGATTTTCTTGCGGCGCGCGCGGCTGTTGAAGCAGAACCGATCTACAGCGCGGTGCTTCAAGCAATGAATCGCGGGGATACAGGGCTCCTTCCGGAAGAAGTGCTTGCGATTGCCGATGCCACGCCGACGGAATTCAAGTCCTGGCAACTCACGTCGCTCGGTCGCATGTTGCAACAAAGTGCGACCAAGTACTCGACGTCCGCCGCCATGAATCTCATTCGTGCGGGCACTCGCAACTTCGGACGCGACGACGAAACCAAGCGACGTCGCACCATTGACTTGCTCGCCGCTGCTGGATTGGTCGCGGAGGCGTATGAATTCCTGCCGTCACTCGATGCCGCGCGCGCGGCAGCGGATGGCGCGCTTCTCATCGTTCATGCGCGTTACAAACTCGATCTTGCAGCCAAGGCTGGTGATTCGCCCGACGGCGAGCAACTCACGCTCGAAGCGTTCGCGCTGCTCGCCGAAGCGTCACTCCTCGATGAGTCGACGATTCAGATTCGTCGCGACGCACTGAATCGTGCGATTGCACTTCTCAACGTGGTGCCTCGCCCGCAAGTTGCGCCATGGTTGACCGCAGTTTTCGCGAATGCTGCGCTTGGCCCCGCAGCACTCGAAGCGATGGCGCTCACCGCTTCGACCCTTGGCGATCGCAATCTCGCCGTTGAACAGCGTGCGAAGGAAATCCTCGGCTTGAAAGAGTCGGTCGACATCTTGCTCGCGCGCGACGACGTCGACTCCGCAGCCCTTCGTATTCCGCTTCGCATGCTCACCACTGCGCTCGTCACAGAAATGGAACAAGCGGTCGCGGAAAAGGGCATGCAGCGATTTGTCGCGCGAGAGTCGCAGATTCTCTTGCGTGCGATTCCGAGTGAAAAGTGGCTGCGCGCACTTGAACCGAGCCTTGCGACACGTGCGCGCCGTGCGTGCATCGCACTCGCCACTGTGTCCGACGAAACTGACCTCGCGCTTTCGCTTCTCGACGATGCACTTCGCGCAGCGCCGACAGAGGCAGCGGCGTTTGCCGATGATTTCCTCGCAAAGTGGACGCTTCGCTTGCAACCCGAAAGCGAGTATCCCGAGGAAATGATGATGTTCTTCAGCTTCTACCGCGACGCGATGCCGATGGCTCCGCTCACGCGCGGTCGACAGCGACGCAATCTCGAGCGGCTGAATGCGCTCGTCGCGACGTTGCGCGAAGCTGGCGTCGAAGCACGTGCCCTTCCAAGCATCGTGCCAGCGTTCAAGGCTTGCCACGCTCGGACGGAGGTGTACGACCGTGCGAACATCGTGCGCGTTTTCGGCGAGCCGCGTGAAATGCCCGTGCAAACTGCGGCTGGACTTGCGATGTCGATGGGTGCGAGTCTCAACGGCGATTGGCGCAGTCGCGACGCGCAGAAGGCAACGGGGACAAAGCGTTCCGACAGCGAGATTGCAGCGCTTGTCGAAAAGGGCTACGCGCTCGCGCTTGAATTGATGGAGTCGGCGGTTGCCCAGCGTCCCGACGCGTGGAATCTCGCCATTCTCGATGCAGCGTTGAGTTATGACCGCTTGCAGTTCAAGCAATCACTGCAAACCGCGCAAGATCCGGTGAAGCAGAATGAGTATCGCAAAGCTGCGTTTGAGTCATTCCATCGCGCGGCCGCGCGGTACGTTGCCGCGCTCAATGCAGGCGAAACACGCGATGACCCAGGTGTTTATCGCCGCTGGTTCGGTGCCGCGATGGGAACGGCCGAGTTGAACTTCTTGCGCTCCGACGATCTTCCGCAAGAAGGCACTGTGCAAGACGACCAGATTGACTTGATTCGCAAGTCGATGCAGTCGCTCGAAACTGAGGCATTTGATCGACACGTTGCAGCGTTGGCAGCAGATATCGAAGGCGCAGTGTCGCGCGCGGAACCCGAAATCAAGCAGCGACTCGTGCGGCATGCACTCCGCGTGATTGGCGATCATCCCGCGGGTGCTTCGCTGCGCGCGATGGCAGAGCTCTATCGCGATCTTGTCAAGGATGAGATCAAGTTGCGGCTCACGCTCGACGGATCCGATCGCGTCGGTGTCAACGAGCCGTTTGGCGCGCTGCTTTCGTTGCGCTTCACGCACTCGGTCGATCGCGAAACAGGCGGATTCTCGAAGTACCTGCAGAACGGCGTCTTCGCACGTGTGGGTGCGAATTTCCGTCAGGTGAACTACCGCGACGATTTGCAGAAGGCGATCGAACGTTCGCTTGGAAAGACCTTCGACATCGAAGCGATCGGCTTCTTCGATGCGTTCATGCCGCCGCGCGGCGTTGTGGAGAATGGTGAGGACGCATGGCTTGAGAAGCCGCTTGCGTATCTCGTTCTGTCGCGCAATGACGCGGCGATCGATCGCGTGCCGCCTGTCGCGATGGATATGCAGTTCACCGATCAAACTGGCCCTGTGACGCTTGAAATCCCGAGCAATACGCCGCTGCTCGCGCCAGGTGAAGAGCGCGGTGTGCGGCCAATTGAGAACCTTGTGATCTCGCAACTCGTCGATGTCCGCGCTGTTGCGGATGGCGGCGGAAACGTGCGTGGTTCAGGCGCTGCGAATGCGACTCCTGCGGATGCCGTGACGCTCGAAGTGCGCATGCGCGGCAAGGGCGTTGTGCCAGAACTTCGCGAGGCGCTTGCGGGCCTTGATGACGCGCTCGCTGGCTATCGCATCGCGGATGACGGCATCGTGGCCGATCCGCCGGTCGTGATGCAGGAAGGCGACGCGTCGCAGTCGATGGGCATGATGATGATGGGTAGCGCGCCAACGCAGCCGAAGGACGGCTACCCCGAGCCTGATGCGAACGGCATGTATCGACTCCCGATCGAGCGTTCGTATCGCGTGACGTATGTGCGCGACGGCGGCGCGATTGGTCGTTCGTTCCGACTTCCGACAGTCGTTGCTGGCGTTGACGCGAAACTCGAGTCACAGACCTACTCCGATTTCGACATCGTGCCCGTCGATGGCGCGACGGTGGCCGTCGCCGCGCCGTTCTGGAATCCGGTACGCGGCGTACTCGCAGGGCTTGCTGTGGCCGGAGCGATCGGCGCGATCGCCGTCGTACGACGACGACGCGGCGGCACGACGACAGAAACCGTGACGCCCTGGACGCCAGGGCGGTTGACGCCGCTCGGCGTGGTCACATCCCTTCGTCGACTGGAAGCCGAACGCGGCGGGTCGCTTGGTGACGCGACGGCGCGGACGCTGCGCGACGAGATCGTCATGCTCGAGATGAAGTACTTCGGGCCGAACGCGACAGACGCGTCGGCGGCTTCGGAAGATGAACTCCGCTCGGTCGTGTCGAAGTGGTCGAAGTCGGTTGGGTGAGCGCGGAGCAGGATTGCCGGAAGTTGCGAGCGCACGTCATTTTCGCGGTCGCCACTGCGGCGGCGACCTGTGGCGTGAACTGCGGTGGCGACCTGTGGCGGCGACCTGTGGCGGCGACCTGTGGCGTGTACGACGCCAGAGCGAGCAAAGCGGCGGACGCGGCGGAGCCGCACCGCCGCAAGTTGCGAGCGCTCAAAAACGCACGCGACCGAGCGCCGCACAGCACTTGGGCCTCGACGACCGCACCGCTGCCACCTTGATGTTCCGAGCAAAGTCGGGGTGACAGGATTTGCTACTCCGGCAACGCCGGAGTCTAAGACTGCGCACGCGGAGCATCGCGACGCGGGCGCGCGGACAAGCCCCGAGGGAGCACGCGACCGAGGGGTGAAGGACGCGTCAACCCGACTGCAGCGAGGAACGCGAACGCGCCCGCCGGCTGCGGTGGAAAACCGCTGCGGGGGGCGCGTTCGATGTTCCGAGCAAAGTCGGGGTGACAGGATTTGAACCTGCGGCCTCTTGCTCCCGAAGCAAGCGCTCTACCAAGCTGAGCTACACCCCGTCTG
>JBEIJG010000083.1:0-10024 GCA_040380385.1 Phycisphaeraceae bacterium
GCTGCGAAGGCTGCGCTTGAGAAACTCCACGAGTCGGAAGAGTCGGGTCACCAGCTCTTCCAGAAGGACGGCGGCGCCTATTCGGACACCGCTGCGGGTGCTGAAGGCGGCGCAGAAAGTGGTGCCGCGGGCGAGCGACCACGTGGCCGTGGTGGCCGCGCGAACCGCCCGCCGGCAGCCGAGTGAACCCTCGCTCGCACCAAGCGCGAGCATTCCTCCATTTCACAACGCAACCCTCGGGCGACGGCCACCACCGTCGCCCGCGGTCTTTTTCGCGCAGCACCCATCCCTGAGATTGCACAAACCGGGGGGCGAATGCCCTAAAGAGTCCCGATCTTGCCCAAAAGCATCAATCACAGATAAACATATCCGCGATTGTGCTATTGTCCGTCTGCGCGAGGTGGCGAACAAAGTTCGATCGACACCGACCGCAGCCATCTGAGGAGTTTTCCATGTCGAACCATCAACGCACGCTCGAGCAACTCTTCACCCATCCCACCACGCACAACATCCACTGGCGCGACATCGTCCAGATGTTTGAGTCGCTTGGTGGCACGACGGAAGAAACCAAGCACGACCACCTGAAGGTCAAGTTTGGCCATCACGAGATGACATTCAAAATCCCGCACGGCGGCGGCCACACGTTGCAGTCGGACCACGAGATCTCCGCGATCCGTCGGTTCCTGCGCGATTGTGGGCACGCGCCTGCGGCACACAGCGCGTGACTGTTGAGGTCGCGCGCCACACTCGATCCAGTTTCAGTTGAGTCTCGTACCTCGAAAGGCCTCTTGCATCGAAAGACTCGTCGTTGAGTCTTT
This sequence comes from Phycisphaeraceae bacterium, assembly GCA_040380385.1. GTDB lineage: Bacteria > Planctomycetota > Phycisphaerae > Phycisphaerales > SM1A02 > QWPT01. The sequence goes on from JBEIJG010000083.1 coordinate 819, forward strand.
GAAGAGACTGTGTCTTTGAAGACACTGAGTCTTGAAGAGGCTGGCTCTTGAAGATGTACGAGGCGGTACGCCGATCGCGGCCGGATTCCACCAGATCCGGCCGCTGTACTTTTTGCGATCTCGCAGCGTGAAAGCCCGTGCGCACGAGACCTCGCAGCGCCGCATCGCCTTCGGAAACTCACGCACCGAAGAGACGTGCAATCCACGCGTCGCTGCGCCCAAGTCCCGAGCGCTCCCACTGCGCCGCACTTGGTCGCGGCACGAGCACAAGCACGGCAACCGCAATCAGCGTCGCGCCTTGGATTGAGCGCGCGAAGACAAATTCAAAATGCGCCGCTGCGCAGAGCCCGACAAATGCCGCGATCGGGATGACGGCGATCGGCTCGTCGCGCAGTCGCTTCAACGCACCCCAAAGTCCGAGACAAACCAGCGTGAAGAGAAGACTCGCGCCGACGAAACCCGACTCAAAGAGCACATCGAGCGGCGTGTTGTGCGAGTAACCAATTTCCCGCGCCCAACGCACGATTGTGGCGCCGCGTTCCGCACGCACTTCCGCAGGGGCCTCGTCGATCAGTCGATCGACTTCCGTGCGCCACGCTTTGCGACCGTGTCCGATGAAGGGTTCTTCGCTGATGCCGTGCGCGGTCCAACGCCATAGCTCCAGTCGCTGCGATGAGTACTCGTTCAGCGTTTGGTAGTCGAAGATGGGCGCCGCGCGCGATCGCGGTCCGATCTCTTCGACGACGGTGGTTCCGCCGTCGCCGCTCGCGAAAATCAACTCGAAGCGCTTCGCCGCCACGCCGCCGCCGAGCGTGCTGACCGCGAGCGCGCAGCCCATCAGAAGCGGTACCGCGACCACGATCGACACGCGGGTTCCACGCGCGAAGAAGCGCCAACCGACGACGATGGTCGCAACGAGCGCAACCAACGCGCCGACAAACGGCGCACGCTGCGACAACACGCCTTGAAGGGACAACGTCAGAAGTCCAAGGGCTCCCCATGCGAAGCGGGTCGCTCCGCGCGTTGTGAACGCTGCAAACAACGTCGCCGCAACAAGGACCACAAGCGTCCACTCGGTTCCATCGACGAGATCAATCGAGAGTCCGGGCCACACCGTCGAACGCATCGCTGCGCGGCAGAGCATCACCGCGACTTCGATCGCACCTCCCGCAACAAGTCCGAGGAGGAGCAATCGCCAACGATGCAGCACCGGAACGAGTAAGAACGGAATGAGAAACTTACGCTCGGGAATCACGAGCGACCACATGTTCTCCCGCCCGTAGGCGAGTGTCGCCGCCGCGGTCACGAGGAGATAGCCGACAAGTAGCAGGAACGGCGGAGTCCAGATTGCCGCACGAAGAACGCGCATCGATGCGCGGAATCGAAACAGCACGACGAAGATGATCCACGCGAAGAGCGCTGCTTCGAGCGCGCGTAGCAGCGACAACGACGCAAGCCACGTGGCCACCGACCATGCAAGGACATCCGTCCGCGTGGGGTCGTCGCGCTCGTACTCCTCGAGCTCTGCTTCGAGCGATCGAGGGGGAAGCAACACGCGCATGAGCGCGTTCACCGCACTGCCCTTGCAGGCTCTTGGTCACAACTCATATCGCTGCGCCTGTCGCGGCGTGTGTAGCCAGACGTGTCACGGCACGCGTCGAAGCACGCGTCGAAGCACGCGTCATTGCTCCGAACGCACCAATCGACGGCGATCGTGCACCCAACCATCTGCGAACCCGCACTTCGCGTGCGCGAATTCAGCGCCGGCCCCCGCCGCCACCGCCACGAGACGCCGCCGCGGGCGCGCGGTAGCTCGACGCGGCTGGGCGATAGTTGTAGTTGTACGACGGATGGAAACCGCTGTAACCCGTGCGCGGGTATGCGTTCCAGTTGTGGTTGTTGTATTGCGTGTTGGTGTTGCGCGCTGGTTGAGAGTTCCAACCTGTGCGGCCGTAGCCGCCTGCGTTGTTGGATGAGTCGTTCGACTGCGCGCGATTCTGATTCCAGTTGTAGTTCTGGTTGCGGTTGAACGCGGCACGACCTTCGTTCTCCGCGCGCTGCGTGTTCTGACCGTAGAGGTTGTTGTTCGCGTTCCACTTCTGCCAATCCGCAGACTCTTTGTTCTGCGGCTCATTACCCGCAGCACTCGCGGCGTTCCACTTCTGCCAATCCGCAGGCTCGTGGTTCTGCGGCTCGTTGCCCGCAGCATTCGCCGCGTTCCACTTCTGCCAGTCCTTGCTCTCACCCCAAGGGTTCGACGCGGAGTACTGGGAGTTTGCGTTGGTCGCACGCGCATTTGAGTAGACGCGTTGATTGTTCTGCCACTGGTTGTGCCAATCTTGATTCCAGTAGGGATGCCAGTTGTTCCAGTAGCCCGACCAGTGATTCCACGCGTGCCAGTTGTTGTAGCCCCAGCCCCAACCACTCGTCCAACCTGGGCACCAACCCCAACCGCCCCAACCCGAGTCGAGGTAGTACGGCTGCACGAGCGGCGACGCGTAGTCGTAGTCGGACGAGTAACCACCCGGCGCGTACGTTCCGGTCTGGTTGTCGTACAGCGCGTTCGAACCGTAGGTCTGTGGATACGCCTGATAGGTGTCGGCCGCGGCGGCCGCGTCAGACTCCGGCGAGTAGTCGTAGCCCGTGCCGTAGACCGGCGTGCCCTGATTGAGGTAGGTGCCAAGGTAGCCCGACGTGAAGCCGAAGGTCACGCTCGTGATCGCGCCCGTCGACGGGTCCTTCGTGCTTCCGTAGACCTCGACATAGGTCACGGGGTAGACAGGGCAAGATGGCGGAATGCCGTAGATCGCGCTTGGAACCGTGTCGGTCACCTTCCACGGGCCGTTTGCCGAGGTCGAGATGAACCACGCTCCTGCGTTGCAGCAGTAGAAGTCGCTGCCGACGCCGAGCACTGGTTGTGAGGAGTTGGTCGCGTAGCCGACGCTCGCTGCATCACCCGACGCGGCCGCTGGCTTGAAGGCTGGCTCGCCCGCGTAGGTCACGGAGCACGCGGCGTCGGCCTTCACCGTCACGGTGCGCACTTCACTCGAAGCGACCACCGCGGCGTTTGCTTCCGTCGTTCCTGGGACCGCTGCGCGCGCTGCGAGCAATCGACCGCGGGCGGCGAGTTGCGCGAAGGACGCGGGAACCTCGTTTGGCGCCGCGTACTGCCAAGGCTTCGATGGCGCGGCGTGGAACCAGCGCCCCGCTTGGAGCGTCCACCATTCGCCGGGGTTCGAGACGTAAAGCAGCACGGTGTTCGCATTGGTTGCTTCACGGACACCAGGTGCTGCGTCGACGAGTTGCGGCGCGCCGTCGGTGGCGAGCAACACCGTTGGTTCCGTCGCGACAATCACGCGCTTCGGTGTCGCAGAAGCCATCAACGTGGTTGGCGACTGGCCGTCGAGTTGCGAAGGCTTCTCCTTCGTCGTGCCGAGAGCGGCCACGACGTCCGCTGGCGGCGCATCGCTGAGCGCGTAGTTCCCCGTGAGCGTGTCGGCGCTCATCCACACTGGCGGCTGCGAACTGTTGGCAAGCGTCGACGTTCCAACCGCCGTGTACCAACGGCCTTCCGGCGAGCGAAGCAGGATGAACGCCGTGTTCTTGACCGACTGCCAACCACTCGAACCCGCAGGAACGAGAATCGGTTGACCATCAACGATGATCAAGACCGCGGGGACATTCGAGTCGACGAAGCGCGGCGGCGTGAACGAAAGTCCGGGCGTTCCCGCGGCGCGCGCATTGGTGAGCTGCATGTCTTGAACGAGCGTGCCACGATCGACTGTGAACGCAACGCCTGTGAGGAGACGCGTCAGGCGCGCGGCCAAGTCTTGATCGCTCGTTCCGCCAAAGTCGACCGACGAGCACTTGATGCCGTTGATCTCGAGTTCGCCAGGAACGTCGCCCGCGACCGCTTGCGCAGTCAGCGTGGCAACGCCGTTCATCGACGCGGTTGCGCCATCAGAATCCTTGCGACGAAGGCTCACGCCCGCGGTCATCGTGAGTTGCACCCCGTCGAGCGTTTCGAATTGCGGTTGGTAGACCGTGATGGTGTCGCCCGCGTCGACGACCGTTTGCGGCCATTCCGCGGCCGTTGCACCGGCTGGAGCACTTGCAACCGCCGTGGGCGCATCTTGCGGCGTGCGCGCGAGGGCGCTTGAAGAGAGGACTGAAGAAAGGACTGAAGAGAGGACTCCAAGCGTCGACAACGAAAGGAGAAGGGACGCGACTGGTCGAGCGTGCAAAGCAGTGTGCATCGGGGTGTTGTACCGCGCGCGCCCTCGGCGTGGGCGCGACGGAAACAAGATTCGTTGCGGTACGCTGCGCGCGTGACCTCGCCCGCGCCTGATGACATTTCCGTGAGCACTCCCGCGGCGCCTCCCGCGAACTCTTACACGCCTCGCCGCGGACTCGTCCTCTTGGCATTGACGGGCAGTCTGTCGATGATTTTCGTCGACCTCACGGTCACGGCGGTCGCGGGCCCGCGCATCGGCGCAGAACTCGGCCTCGGCCCCACAGGAATCGCGTGGATCGCCAACGCGTACATGGTTGCGCTTGCCGCCGCGATGGCGGTCGGCGGGCGGCTCGGCGACATCTTCGGAAAGCGCTCGACGTTCCTCGCGGGCGTGGTCGGATTCGCCTCCGCGAGTGCTCTTTGCGGACTCGCGTCCTCCGCGGAACTCCTCATCGCAGGCCGCATTCTGCAAGGGCTTTCCGCGTGCTTGATGCAACCGGCGTCGAGTGCGCTCGTCATCGAGACGTTCCCCGCTGGTGAGCGCGGCCGCGCGATGGGTATCTACATCGGCGTCTCGATGTCATTCTTTGCGATCGGGCCCGTGCTCGGCGGACTTCTCGCGGAGTACGCAGGCTGGCGCTGGGTTTTCTTCATCAATCTCCCGATCGCACTCGCGGCGATCGCGCTCATTCTCATCGCGAAGCCCCCAAATCGACGCGCCGAAGAGCGAACCTTCGACGTGCCTTCGGCGCTGCTGCTCGCGCTTGGCCTGCCGCTTGCGATCTACGCGTTGCAAGAAGGCGCCGACAACGATCCCACGACGGGCACGCTTCGCATCGTCGAGCCGCGATTCCTTGCAATGCTCGCCGTGGGCTGCGCACTTTCAGCGCTGTTTACATGGCGACAACTCCGTATCGCGCGGCCGCTCGTGCGCTTGTCGCTGCTTGCAGAGCCGCGGCTTCGCGCGAATGTCATCCTCATTGGAATCATGCAATTCGCGATGGCTTCGCTCGTGGTGCAAGGCGCGATTTACGCGCAAGAAGTCCTCGGCTACAACGCGGCACGCGCGGGCGCCTCGCTCATGCCGATGCTGATTCCCGTCATTCTCGTCGCGCGCCGTGCGGGCAAACTCTACGACCGCGTCGGCGTTCGTCCGCTCGCGCGCTTCGGCACACTTGTTGCCACCGTGGGCCTCGCAACGTGGGGCGCCGGATCGATCGTCGTTTCGTATGGCATCATCGCGACGGGAATGGCACTCCTTGGATTCGGCGTCGCATTCATCATGTCGCCGGCGAATACCGACACACTCTCCGGCGTTCCCGATGAAACACGCGGGCAAGTCTCGGGAATCGTGCAGACATTCCGGCAAATCGGTGGCGCCGCTGGCGTTGCCTTTGCGGCGACGGTCGCGGGCCTTGCACGCGCCGAAGGAGCCGAACTCGCCACGTCCATTGGTCTCGCGATTCTCGCGGCAGCCGCGATCGCGGGCCTCGGGATCATCGTCGCGTGGCGCATGCCAAGCGGCACGCGCGATACCTTGCGGGCATGACCGCTCGAACCGCGCTCGTCCTCGCTCCCGCGCTTCTCGTCGTTTCGAACATCTTCATGACGTACGCGTGGTACGGGCACCTCAAAGACTTGAAGTCGAAGGCGCTCTGGATTGCGATTCTTGCAAGTTGGGGCGTCGCATTCTTTGAGTACTGCCTGCAGGTTCCAGCGAATCGCATCGGCTTCGAGAAAGCAGGCTTCTCGCTCGCGCAACTGAAAGTGATGCAAGAGGTCATCACGATGCTTGTGTTCGCGGGTTTCGCCGTGCTGTACATGAAGGAAAAACTCACGATGAACTTCGTGTACGCGTCGCTCTGTCTGATTGCGGCCGCGTTCTTCATGTTCCGCGACTTGAAGCCCGCACCGTGAGTTGGCGAGTATTCTCCGCGCCATGTCGCGCCATCCAAAGCACACCTCGCGATCGCTCCTCGCCCGCTGGCTCCCAGACTTGCCAATTCTGCTCGCGCTTCTGACAGGCGGCGTGGTGCTCGCGCATTGGTCTCCTGCGGGAGAAATCAACAACGGCGCGAATCTGCTTTGGAGTATCTGGCTGGTTGTGTGCATCGTTGCGGCAGCATTCCGCGCGATGGCGCACGCCGATGAGCTCGCGGAGAAGTTCGGAGAACCGCTCGGAACGGTGCTTCTCACGGTCTCTGCAATCATCATCGAAGTCGCTGCAGTCTGCGCGGTCATGCTCGGTTCGAACGGCGATGCGACGGTCGCGCGCGACACCATGCTCTCAGTCTTGATGATTCTGTTGAATCTCTTGATGGGCGCCGTGCTCGTCATCGGCGGCCTCAAACGGCAAGAGCAAGAGTTCAACGCGCAATCGGCGAGCGCGTATCTCCCGATGATCATCGCACTCGGCGCGATCACGCTGATACTGCCGCGATTCACCCGCAGTGCCGAGGGCGGTTGGATGAGCGACCCAATGGAAGTCTTCGTTGGTTGCGCATCGCTGGTGATCTATCTCGTCTTCCTCTACTTTCAAACAACGCGGCATCGCAATTTCTACGCGCACCATCACATGACCGAGCGCGAACACGAAGCGCGCAAAGAAGCACACGCTTCGGGCGAAGCACATGAGCCTGTGTCGACGTGGCGATCGGGCACGCTTCTGGTGCTTGCGCTTGTTGGTGTCGTGGCGATTGCCGAAGGACTCGCGGGCCGCGTGCAGGGTCTCCTCGCGGCGTCCTACTTGCCCGCGGGTATCGGCGGTGTCTTTATTGCGGCACTCGTGCTCGCACCAGAAGGCCTCGCCGCGCTCAAGGCCGCGGCGCGTGAAGAAACGCAACGCGCGATGAATGTTCTCCTCGGAAGTTCGCTTTCGACGATCGGCCTGACGGTGCCAGCGGTCCTTGCGATTCGCTGGTTTACCGGAGTTTCGCCCGAACTCGGACTCGACGCCCCGTACATCGTGCTCCTGGTGACGACCTTCCTCGTCGCGGTCGTCAATCTTCGCGCTGGACGTGTGAACGCCGTCCAAGGCGTCGTACACATCCTGCTCTTCCTCGCGTTCATCGTCACGATTCTCGATGAGGCCAGCGTCATCACTGTGAAGTGATGCGGGCCTTCGAGCATTGCAGGTGAGCGAGTACACTCGCGGGATGCGAATCGCTCCGACTTTCTGCGCATTTCTCTCCTTCGCCTGCCCGCTTGCGCTCGCAACTTCAACGTACGCGCGAACAGGCATCCTCGTATCGCCGCACGGGGATCGCGACGCACTGACGTCGCCTGCGGCGATCGGCCTCTCGCGCGCACTCGAGGCGGCAGGAGCGAATCGCGCAGAACTCGAGAAGGCGCTCGCGAGCGTGCCCGATGCGCAACGCGCATCGCTTGAGTGGCTCATCGCGCACATGCCCGAGGCAGACTTGCGTGAACTGAAGGCCGTCTTTCTCCTGACGCATGTGGACGGCGCGTACAACGCGTGGAAATCTGCGCCGTGGAGCGCGATGGTTGATGAAGCGACGTACTTCGACGCGATTCTTCCGTACGCAAGCGTCAGCGAGAAGCGCGAACTTTGGATGCCGATGCTTCGCCCGAAGTGCCTGCCGATGGTGGAAGGCTTGCGCGATCCAGCACTCGCTGCCGCGCGCCTTAATCAGCGCGTTTTCCCCGAGTTCAAGGTGCAATACTCAACCAAGCGGAAGCGCGCCGATCAATCGCCAAGTGAGTCGATCGAGTCGGGTCTCGCTTCGTGCTCGGGCCTCTCTATTCTCCTCATCGATGCGTGTCGATCTGTCGGAATTCCCGCACGATTCGTGGGTGTTCCGCTTTGGACCGACGGCTCGGGCAACCACTCTTGGATTGAGATTTGGGATGGAACGCGCTGGCGCTACACCGGCGCTGCAGAACCGACCGGCGATGAACTCGATCAAGGTTGGTTTAGCGGTCGCGCGAGCGGACAAAATCGCTCGAAGCCTGAGCACGCGATTTACGCCGTGACATGGCGCGAGACGGGTGTCGAGTTCCCGTTTGTCTTCGATCGATCGCGACCGCGCGCGCGCGCCGTCGATGTCACCGATCGCTATGCGGGCCAGGCCGCTGCCATTCCTGAAGGCATGCAGGTGATGCGTGTCTCCGTCCGCGATCCGCAAACCAAGTTGCGTGTGTCGCGTGCGGTCGAGGCGCGCGATCAAGCGAGCGGCTCAGTTGCGAAGGGCGTTTCGAAAGACGAACGCTTCGATCTCAACGACCATCTTGAGCTCATCGTGCCGAAGGAAGGCATGATCGCATTCGCCATCGACGGCGTACTCGTCGAGAAGGCCTCGTTTGTGCGTTCAGGTGGCGAAATCCGCGAGGTCATTCTCGAGGCGCCCGCGACCACCACGGCGCCAACCTCTACGCCGACTTCTGCGCCAGCTTCCATGCCAGGCGCCGTTTCGGGCCGATTTTCCGTTGCTTTCGACGACTCCGACTTCTTCATCGACGCAGCGTTCATGCCTGCGGAAGTGATTGCACCTGCCGCGCGCGGCGATGAGAAGAGCGAGAAACCAAACTCAACCGCAGCAATCAAGGGCCTGCAAGCGTTCCTCAAGGACGGCACCGTGGCCGATGTTGCTGCACAACCGTTCGCATCAACCACGCTCGACACGGCCCCGACTTCGAAGGAACTCGAGCGCGTCACGACGTTGTTGACGAAGGCGCTCGAATCGGAAGTTCGCAAGAACGATCAGAAGGAATTCGAATCAAAGACGCTTGTTGCCGCGGACGGAACGAAGATGCCATTCTGGTACGCGGTGTACGGCGACAAGCCTAAGACAGGACGCAGCCTGTACATCTCGATGCACGGCGGCGGCGGCGCTCCGCCGCAGGTGAACAGCCAGCAGTGGGAGAATCAGAAGCGTCTCTATAAGCCGGAGGAAGGCGTGTACGTGGCGCCGCGCGCGCCCACCGACACGTGGAATCTCTGGCACCAGGGACA
>JBEIJG010000084.1:0-10011 GCA_040380385.1 Phycisphaeraceae bacterium
GAGCAAATCGATCGACAAGTTTGCGACTCGAATCTGCAAACCTTCACTATCCACGCCGAGCACAAGCGAACCGGTCGGACTCGACACGATGTCGCCCGCAAGGACGAATGACGCGGTGTACGGAATCGGATTGTTGCCGGTCCCACCAAAGACGCCTGGAAGCGTGCGTGTACCCGCAGGGTTTGCCACGGCGTCGTAATCTCCGATCAGGGTGCCCGCGAACGGTGCTGCGAGATCAATCGTTTGCGTGACGGAACTCGTTTTCGACACAACGTCACGGTCGAAGAGAACTTCATCTGCGCGAGCTTGGCTCAAGACCGCAGAGGTCAGCGTGAGTGCGGTCAGAATCGCGGCGCGAGGGTGGTGCAGAGACATGGGGGAAAGGTACTCCGGACGTTCCAGTATCCAAACGATCCAAACGGTGAAAGTGAAATTGATGGCGGGAATTGCGAGGGTCGTGACTTCAAAAATCTGCTTGTAGCGCGGCGATGTGGTTCAGCGAGCGTGAACCATTTCGGCGCCCAATCTCGACTGCCACGACCATGGGCCCGCCGATAAGGAGCGCTCTCACGGACGTATGCGGCCGTTTCGCGCCGACGCCTCGCGAATTCTCCGCACGAACAAGTCATCCGCCGCTGCCGGCATTGCCCCGCTCGCCAGTCTGCGGGGCGTTCTCGTTCTTGTTCTCGCTTGGGGTACCTCGAAGTTCGCGAATCCGTGCAAGTCGCTTGCGATGAATGTCGCGGTCTGGCTCGAGGACAACGAGCGATTCGATGTGCACTTCCGCGCGATCGAAACGCCCCGCTTCGACTGCGATGGCCGCCGCGAGTTCGCGCACGGTGGCGTCAAACGGATTCATGCGCACCGCACGCTCTGCCGCTTCACTCGCCGCCGGGAGTTCGCCGGCCGCACGACGATTCCGCGCGATCGCGAGTGCGTACACATTGTCCTTGTCTGCGCGCAGATCGAGCTCGCGAAGATGCCCAAACGCATCGTCGTCGCCGCGATCGACGAGCGTCTCTGTACCCGCGAGCTTCGCCCACACGCGATGTGGCAGCGGATCAACTGGTCGCAGTGTCGCGTAGCGCTCGAGCAGCGTGCGCGTGACAACTTCATCGCTGCCATCGCGTGCGCGTCGCAGTGCGATTTCAACGAGGTCCGGTTGATCTGGGTACGACTCGCGAAGCCGGGCAACCGTCGCGTCATCAAATGTGACCGCAGGCATCGGTGGCGATGGCCAGTCGCCCGCTTTCAAGTTGAATCGCTTTGATCCCGGCCGACCGATCGCTTCACTCCACGCGGTCGCGATTTTCGTCAGTCGCGATGTTTCCGCCGCAGCAACAGCTGCTCTCTGTGCTTCATCCGCCGACGCGAGCTCCAACGCGAGCATGCGCATCGATGGCTCAGGCGAAAGGCCCCACGCACGTACTTCACCCGCAGCCCACACGAGAAAATCGCGATGGAACTCCTCGCGCGTGATACCGAATGCACCGCGCATCGCTTCGTCTTCACGAATGCCGTCGGCATACGAGAAGAGCAACTTGCGAATCGCGTCCCATCCAAATCGCTTCTCCATGTACTCGACCATCCAACGACCCTGCGCGTAGGCCTGCTGTCGATCGGTTGGTTTTTCAGGGCGAACGAAGGCCCAGTTGATTCCATCGAGATCGAAGAGTGTTCCGCGATTCGCGGCACTCGCGAGTAACTGGCATGTATCGAACGTGCGCGGAGTATCTTCGAGCGTCACCGCGACGGCTTCGGTCAGCCAATGCGGAATGCGGTTCTTCGTCATCGAAAGCGTGACTGTGTGCGTGTACTCGTGTCGTAGCACAGCAAGCGGATCGAAGAGCCCGAGGTGCTTGTTCTGCGGCCCTTCTTTTGGAATCTCAATGGCGATGGTTGGGCCTGTGCAGACCGCGATCGTGTGAATCCTCGGAAGCCCAGTGATGCGCACACCGAAGGATCGGTGATCGGGCATGACATCGATCAGCGTCTTCTGCGCAGGCTCGTGATTGAGCCGCGCGCAAACGTCTTGATGCATCGGATCCAACACGCCCGCGAGAAGCTGCGCGACAAGCGCAGCTTCCGAGTTGGTGTTCGCTGCAAATTTCGAGTCGCGCTTCTGCTCTCCTGCTTCTTGCGCGCTTGTTTTTGCGCTTGTCACTGCCTTCGGATGACGAATGATGAAGTGCTTCGTCTCGATGCGCTCCCATCCCGCGAGTTCTTCCGCGAGTGCGAGCGTGAATGTCGTTCGCTCATCGTTCGGATCAAGCGCGACCGCCATGCGAAGGTCTTCAACTGCGCGATGCTCTCGACCATCTTGCATCGAGAGGAGACCGAGTTCCGCGCGCGGAAGTGCCCACGCAGGCTCGCGCGCCGCAGCTGCTTCGAGCGTCGCGCGTGCCTCTTCGTATTGTCGATCAAAGACGAGCTGCTTACCCGCCGTCACCAGCGCGAGCGCACTTCCAGGAGCGCGCTGGTCAAACTCGGCAAGCGTTGCGCGCATCGCATCGAAGTCGTACCGCGCGGCATCACACGCTGCTTTCCACGCGAGCGCCTCTGGCGGCACCGGCTCGAGCGCGAGTACTGGCGCAAGCGCCGCCCGTGCTTTCTCCGGGTCATCTTGCATCAACGCGCTGCGCGCCTCGAGGAAGGCGGCATACGGGTGTGCGGGCGCAATGCGTCGAAGCGCGGCGATGGCGCGCGCCGCGCCTTCGAAATCAAACTGTTCAAGCGCGAGTTCGCCCGCGAGCCGCCACGCACGCGAGGCACGCGGCGAAAGTCCGAGCGACTCTCCCATGGCGTTGATGGCCGCGTCTTTCACATGGCGTTCAGAGAGAAGTTCCGCCTCGCGCACGCGGATCGCGGGATCAAGTCGGTCGATCGCTTGCCGACCGCGCGCAAGTGCGGTGAGCAGATTTCGATACGTCGACGCCGACGCAGCATCGAGTCGAATGCGGAGCGCGCCGAGCTCGACCGCCGCGAGAAGGTCGCTCGTCGTAGTCGCCTCGGTGAGTGTTGGTGCAGCCGCCACCGCGAGCGCGAGTGCTTCATCGCGACGGCCAAGCATCGCGATCGCCTGTGCACGCCACGCGCGCTCGGGAAGCGGCGATTTGTCGTTTGTCGCCGCGAGGATTTCTGTGAATTTCCCCTGGAAATACGCGAGCGCCAGACGAAGGTCTGCAGCCACCGACGGGTCGGCCCACGCGGCATCGCTCGCGTCAAGCCGCTCCAACGCAACAATCGCGCGCCGTGCGGGCGTGTCCAGATCCGTGTCGTCAAAGATCCCGTGGCGCACGCGAAATGCGCGACGCTCCTCGGCCGTGAGATACGCCGCACGCTCTGTCTCAACCACCGCAGATGCGGGCGCAACAGCTTCGGGCACGAACGTTTGCTGCGCAAAGGCCACGCCCGCGGGAGGCATGCTCAAAAGCGCGCTCCACGCGAAGGCCACACGCGCCAACGCGCTCATTCGTGCAGGGTTCTTTTGAGCGGAAATTCGACCCATGTGGCGAAGCGTAGCAACGCGCGAGAAGTTGGTTTGGTTCGAAGGTAGGACCTTTGACACAACGCGAAATCACGCGAGATCACGCGAGGCAACACAAACGAGCCCCACGTGTACCGACGTGAAAGTCAAACTTGGTTCTGATTTCTTCGCGGAATAGCAAGCCTTCGGCTACCGTCCTCGTCAGCTCTCAAGGCCTCCACACTATGCGCTCTTTCGAACTGCGTTTCGCATCCACGCGTTTCTCATCCGCACGACTTTCAACGGCCGCACATGTCGTTGTTGCGACCAGCGCATTTGCATGGCTCTCCGCGACCTCAACCCTTGGCGCGCAAGACGCTCCCCCGTCGACGCCACCGCAGGCGACCGCCAGCGAGACTGCGCCCGACGCGCGAAAGGCCCGCGCCGAAGCATTCCTCGGCGAACTCGAGAAAACTGCGACGACGATCGACTCTGTCAGCGGCGCGATCACGCTTGAAAAGTTCGACGCGCTCGTCGAAGAAACCGAGCGGCGCTTCGGTCGCATCGTGCTCGATCGCAAAGATGAAAAGCGTCGCATCGCGATTCGCTTTGACGAATTTATCGATGGAAGCGGCCGTTCCGACAAATCAGTGCAGCATTTCATCATCGCCGACGGATGGCTCTGCGAGCAGGACTACAAGAACAAGTCGTTCACCAAGCGCCAGATCGTGAAGCCTGGCGAGGATTTCGATCCGCTTGCGCTCGGTGAAGGCCCTGTGCCATTGCCGATCGGGCAGAAGAAGTCTGAAGTCCTCGCGCGCTTCGACGTCACGGAAACCGAGTTGCCACTCGACATTCCGCTGCTTGGTTCGCTGCGCGATGTTGCGGCGCTTCGCCTTGTTCCGAAGAGTGGAACGCCCATGGCGAAGGATCACGAGAACATCGATCTCTTCTACGACCGCATGACGCTCGTGCCTGTGGGCGTCGTGATGCGCGAAAAGAACGGGAACCGCACCGTTGCGCGCATTTCAAAGCCGGTCGTCAATGGCGAAGTCAAAGCCGAAGATCGCGCGCTGCTTGAGATTCCCACGCCTGACCCGAAAGAATGGGCCATCGACGTGAAGCCGCTCGCAGGCAGCAACTGACCTCATCCGCGCAGCGCCACTTGTTCCACGATTTCCAAGCCGAATCCGTGCAAGCCTGGCATCGCAGGTCGCGGATGGTTGGTGAGGACGCGCAATCGCGAGAGCCCCAAATCACGCAGAATCTGGCCGCCAACGCCGAACTCACGGCTGTCCATTGGTTGCGCACGAACACCGACTCCTTCGGTGCGCGTGAGATCCGGCGTGTTCACATCATCTTGCGGTCGACGAATCTGTTGAAGTCGCGCAAAGAAGTCTTCGCCGCTTCCTTCGGGCCGCAAGTACACAATCGCGCCGCGACCTTCGCGCTGAATCGCGCGCATCGCAGATCGCAAATCGTCGCCGCTTGACGTGGCAGTTTCACCGCGCGCGACACCAAAGATGTCGCCAAGAAGATCGCGTCGATGCATACGAACGAGTACCGCGTCGTCGATCTCGGGGACGCGACCATGCGCGTCAGGAACACCCACACCACCGAGCGACAACACGAGGTGCGGCACCGGATCGACCGCGCTTTCGTAGGCGAAAAGCGTGAACTCTCCCTCCGGCGTCGTGATGCGCGCACCTGACAATGGTTCGACGCGCTTGACCAGCGCTTCGCGTGCGAGGCGATACTCGATGATCTGCTCGACCGAGCACATCTTGAGTCGGGCTGCGCGCAAATCGTTTCGAGATCCGGAACGCGCGCCATTTCGCCATTTTCAAGCACGATTTCGATGATCGCCGCCGCGGGCCGCAAGCCTGCCAGCCGACAGAGATCGACCGATCCTTCGGTTTGCCCGGTACGCACAAGCACGCCACCTGGCCGCGCGCGCAGCGGATTGATGTGTCCAGGTCGGACGAAATCCTCCGGAACCGAACTCGGCTCCGCAAGCAACTGAATCGACTTCGCACGATCGCGCGCGCTGATTCCGGTGCCGACACCGTGTTTCGGATGACCGTCGACCGTCACCGTGAAAGCCGTGCCCCGCACGCTGGTGTTGACGCCCGTTTGCGGACCGAGATCCAAGCGCTCGCACGATTCCGCGTCCAACGCAACGCAGAGATATCCGCCGCCGACGCGCGTCAAGAAGTTGATCATCTCAACCGTCATCGCTTCTGCGGCCACGACAAAATCGCCTTCGTTTTCGCGACTTTCATCGTCGACGAGCACGATCGCTTTCCCCGCGCGCAAGTCGTCGAGGATTTCGGGAATCGAAGCAAACGCGGTCATGCGCCCCTCACATTCGCTTCAACAATGCGTGCGTGACGCGACCAAAGTGTGTCCATCAATGCGCGGTGGCTCGTGGCAACCGCTGGATCATCGAGCTTCCGTGCAACGACTTCGAGCAACTCGACCAACCAATGGAAATCGGTCGTTGCAATGAACTCACGCCCCACACGCGCTTTCGATTTTCCAGCTGCAACGCCGTCGATGTCTTGCATGTTGTGGTAGTTCCCGAGCGGCAAACAGACGCACGTCGAGGCGAGGCCGAAACTCGCAAATGCCGTCGCTTCGCAGGCGCCGCCGGGCATGAGCTTCCGTTGATAGCGGAACGCCGAATGCTCCTTCGCGTGCGCGGCGGCAAGGTCACCCACGCGATTGGTGAGTTCCGGCGTAAAGACGCTCAGACGATCACCAACTCGCACGATGGGGCCAGCGCCAATCGGCGAATCACTCGGGAAACTGCGGGAATTCTCGAGGCAAAGCAATCGCGCACCCTTTGGAACCGTGCCCTGCCGTGCAGCGCCGATGGCACCGATGAAGCCGATTTCTTCGCTGCGCGTGAACAACAACGCAACGTGGGCGCACCCGGCGTCGCGCGAAATCGTGTCGAACGCAACCAACGCTGCGGCGAGGGCGGCGAGATCGTCGCATGCATGCGTGTACGCGAGTCCATCCTTCACTTCTGCTTTCGGGAACTTCCATCGCGCGATTGAACCTGTCACCACGATCGCGGCGTCCGCGGGTCGCGCAAGGCGCGCCACAACGGTCTTGAACGGCTTGGTTGCAGGATCGGTCTTCGCGTCAAGCGAAACGATGCACGCTTCGCACGAGTTGCCACCTGCGCGGTCGAAGACTTCGAGCGCAGCACCCACGAAATACGGGTCATTCACGCCGCCACGGAACTCAAGATCGAGTTCCACACCCGCCGCTTTGCCCTTGCCAACCACGCGCAAACCAGTCACCACGAAGGCTGGGTGATCGAGGTGCGCTGTGATGAGAAGCGGCTGAATGCCCTTCGCGCACGACTCAAGGAAGTCGTGGCGCGCGATCGTGAGATTGCCGATTCGATCGCGCGAAAGGACGAGACGATCGCGGCGATCGGCAACCCACGCTTCGATGTGCGCGATGACGCGCTCTTCGCGACCCGCCGCCGTCGGAAGCGAAGTCACCTCCAACAAGAACGCTTCTCGCGCGCGACGATCCGCGGCGGAGAGTGCGGCGCCCTGGACCTTCGAACCCGCCTGAACGGCGCGAGAAGTCGTTTTGGTCGAGGTGGCCGACTTCGATTTCGCGCGAGCGCGCGAGCGAGACACCTTCGCAGCGCGCTTGGCGCTCGCCGACTTTGTGGCTGTTGCGACTCTTGCCTTCTTTGCGCGCTTCTTCGCGGCCATTGGGGCTCCTTTGGGGCGGCGATGGTAGTCGCCCCGCATCCGATCTGCGTCACGCGTGTGCGCGAAGCCTCCGATACCATCGCACCCCTTCCGGACACCGGAATTCGACATGACTCTCCCAGCGACTTCCCACGCACTCTCCCCCCGCCCCGCCTGCGACCCAGCGACCGAACTCGACGCGCGTTTCCGCGCCGCGATTCGCGCCGTCACAGGCGTGGAGTCGGATCCACAGATTCGGCCGAGTGGCAACGCGAAGTTCGGCGATTTCCAAGTGAATGCCGCGATGGCGCTCGCGAAGGAGCGAGGGACGAATCCGCGCGCGCTCGCCGAGGAAATCTTGAAAGCCGCAGATGTTGCAGGAATTGCTGACAAATGCGAGGTCGCCGGTCCTGGCTTCATCAACGTCACGCTGACACGCGCGTTCACTGAGTCGTGCCTCACGAAACTCGCGGCAAGCGAGACATTCGGCGTTCCAGCGCCAACAGATCCACACGCCGTCGTCGTTGACCTGTGCGGCGTGAATGTGGCGAAGCAGATGCACGTTGGACACTTGCGTGCAACGATCATCGGCGACTCACTCGCGCGTGTCTTTGAACGACTTGGCCGCAAGGTTTGGCGCGAAAATCACCTTGGTGACTGGGGTCTTCCGATCGCCATGACGCTTGCGAAACTCATTCGCGAACGCGCTGATTTTGCGCGACTTTCGCTCGATGATTTGAACCACGCGTATCGCGGCGCACAGAAGGAAACATCGACCGCCGACCTTGACGCCGCGTATGAGAACCACTGCGGGCCCCATCGCATTGCCGAGTTCGAGATTCAATACGAACCCGCACGCGCGGCGATGGAAGACGCGAAAAAGACGCTTGTTCGCCTGCAATCGGGCGATCCTGAAATTGTGCGGCTTTGGGAGCGCCTCATCGAAGTGACGATGGAGCAGGTCTACGAAGCCGCACGAACGCTCAACGTGAAAGTCGGTCGCGAGAACAATCGCGGCGAGAGCTTCTTCCGAGATCGCCTTGCTGGTGTGATCGACGCCTTTGCGAAATCTGGACTCGCGAAGAGTGATCGCGGCGCGATGGTGGTGCCATTCGCAGATCGCGAACGACCGCTGCTCATTCAGAAGTCGGACGGTGGTTTCCTCTACGCGACCACCGATCTCGCGGCCGTGCGTTTCCGCACGTTTGAACTCGACGGAAGTCTCGTGGTGTATGTCGTCGATGCGCGCCAACGCGATCACTTCAAAGATGTCTTCGACGCGGCGCGCTTGATTGGTTGGAACAAAACCGCGGATGGAGCAGAGTCGACGCTCGTCCATCTCGGCTTCGGGGCCGTGCTCGGACCCGACAAAAAGCCGCTGAAAACGCGTTCTGGTGAGAACTTCACGCTGAAGGATTTGCTCGACGAAGCGTGTGAACGCGGCACAGCCGAAGTCACGCGGCGCGCCGGCGATCCCAACGCGCCAACGCACGGTTTGCCCTCGGATGAACTCGCGAAGATCGGTGCCGCTGTCGGCATTGCTGCCGTGAAGTACGCAGATCTCTCGGGTGATCTCACGAAGGACTACGTCTTTGATCTCGATTCGATGATCGCGTTTGAAGGCGACACGGGGCCGTATCTCCAGTACGCGCACGCGCGCATCGCATCGATTCTCGCGAAATCAGGTGAAGCTCCGGCGGCAATTGGAGCGGCATCGTTTGCGCTCGCCGAGCCTGCGGAAAAAGCCCTCGCGCTTCATCTTTTGCGCTACGCACAGATGACCCTCGATGTGGGCCGCACGCTCGAGACAAACCGCGTTGGACTCTATCTCCGCACGCTCGCGGAACTTTTCAACGCGTTCTATCAGTCATGCCCCGTGTTGAAGGCCGACGACCCCGCAACACGACTCGCACGACTCAAGCTGTGCGCAATCACGCGCGCGATCTTGGCCGACGGCCTATCGCTGTACGGCATCGTCGCGCCCGATCGCATGTGATGCGCGCGCACGCCGCCACGCCACGGCGACGCACCGCGCCCGCTACGCTGCACACATGCCAACCCGCAGCGTGCAGCACCCGAATGTCGCGGTCTACGACCATCCGCTGATTCAGCACAAACTCACGATTCTGCGCGAGAAGTCGACGCGGCACGAGCAGTTTCGAACGCTGCTCAATCAAATCTCGGGCTTGATGGCATACGAAGTGAGCCGTCGTCTGGCGGTGCGCGAGAAACCAGTCGAAACACCGGTCGCGCACACGATGGGCACCGAACTCGCAGAGCCAACGACCATCGTGCCGATTCTGCGCGCGGGACTCGCGATGATGGATGGATTACTCGCGCTCTTCCCTGAGGCGCGCGTCGCACATATCGGCATCTATCGCGACGAAAAGACTGCAAAGCCGGTGACGTACTACGCGAAAATGCCTGTTGATATCGCGCGTGGTCCCGCGATCGTCGTCGACCCAATGCTCGCGACGGGCGGCAGCGCGATACACGCGGTGGAACTTTTGCGCGAGTAAGGTGTCCGTGACATTCAGCTCGTGTGCCTGGTCGCAGCACCTGAAGGCATTCGCGCGATGCACGCGGCGCATCCCGACGTGATGATCCACGTAGCGTCCATCGACGAACGACTCAATGAGCGTTTCTATATCGTGCCCGGCCTCGGCGACGCCGGCGACCGCATCTTTGGAACGATGTAGAGCGCTCGCAACGTGGTTTGAGCGCTCGCGACGTGTTTGAGCGCTCGCGACTCGCTTCGCTTTCGCTCGCTCTGGCACGCCTCGCCGCGAGTGAATCGCGGCGGGCTGGGATACGTCGTGTTTGAGC
>JBEIJG010000085.1:0-9942 GCA_040380385.1 Phycisphaeraceae bacterium
CTGGAGTGTGAATCCTGCGATCGAAAGCGGTGGAACGGCGGGGGCGAAAGGTGCAGTCATGGTGCAGTCACGTTGAAGGCTTGGTGAAGGCTTGGGCAATGAACGTGGTCACAAAATTTGGTCACAAAACTTCAGGAAATCAGCTTGGTGCTCCGTCTCAACGTCATCAGCCGCCGCCGACGAGGGTCACGACCTCGATGACGTCGCCGTGTTGGACCGTGCGTTCGGCGTGTTCTCGGCGAGAGAGTACCGAGCGATTGACTTCGACGGCGTACGCCCGCGCGTTGGGAAGTACGCGCGTCACGAGTTCCGCCACGTTGGTCCCGACGGGGACTTGCGTTGGCGCGCCGTTCAGGGTGATCTTGATCTCGTCGGAATTCATGGGGCGGATGCTACGCGGGATGCGCGAGGTTCGGACTACACTCGCGGCCATGTTCCGCGCCTGGGAATCATCGCGCCGTACTTCTGCATCGCTCGCCAAATTGGCGTCGTCGGCGCTCGTTGGTTCGAGTTTGCTCGTTCTCGGTGGATGCTCGGATCCGACCTACGACACTTCGACCCCGCAGCGGCTGCTCGATGCAGTGCAACAGGCCGTGCGCGATGGGCGGCCTGAAGACCTGCCGCAGTTCATCGAAATCAGCGCACGAGATGTTGAGTTTGAGGATGGCGTGACCGAGGAAAGTGCCATCGGCGACGTCAAGGCGAAACTGTCGGACATGCTCGGCCAACTCGGAAGAGTGAGCCGCAAGTTGAAGGAGCGATACGCGAAGGACCTCGCAAAATCGCAGACGCAGCTCGAGCGGGTGAGCGATCGATTCGGTTTCGGGCCCGTCGTGGAGCGAGCGGTGACCGACCCTTTCAAATTCCTCGATGAATCACGCGCGAAACTGACAGCGGAAGATCTTGGTGACGGAACCGCCACGCTTGAGTACGACGGCTCGCCTGTCGCCGGCGGCTTCGTTGCGCTTCTCGAAACGAGCGACGGTTGGCGCGTGACGGTTCCGATCGAACTCGTCCAATCGAACGCGTACTGGCCGCAGACGCGTCACCAGTGGGCGGTCGTGGCGAGCATGATGCTCGCGGTCGAAAACTCACTTGATATGTTCGAGGCGGAACTTGATGCAGACAAGTTCAAGACGCTTGATCAAGCCACCGAGCGCGTTGGCCGCTTGCTTGGGGAAAGCGTCATCGTCCAAAGCGTGATCTACGCCTCGATGACCAAGAAAGACCCGGGCTCGGGCAAGGTGCGGACCGGAACTTCGGCTGAAGTTCAGTAGGTAGCCATACCGATACCTCGCATGAGGTCGACAAGCGCACAACATCGTGCTGGCGTATGAAGACCGAGTTCGCGGAACACGAAAGGCAGCCGAAACATTGACCGCGCTTCTCGACAACGCTGGACTCGCGCTCGGATGCCTCGCAGCTGGGGTCGCAGTCGTACCCGCGTTGCGGGCGGGCAGTATCGCGATTGGTCACGGTGTCCTTCGTCCGATGTTGCGGCGACGACTTGAAGCAGCGAGTCGTGGATCGCTCGTGCTGACCTACGACGACGGTCCCTCGTCGAACCTGCAACCGCGACTTCTCGAGCTACTGCGAGCGCGCCGCGCCGCTGCGACGTTTTATCTGCTTGAGTCACGCGCGGAGGGCCAGAGCGCGTGGATTGCGGAACTCGAGCGCGACGGCCACGAGATCGCGACGCATTCCTTCGGACATCTCGATGCATTTCGCGTGGCTCCGCGAACGGCCGTCGCGGACTTTCGAAACGGCTTGGCCGTTGTGCAGAGTGCAACGCGGCGCGTGACCCGCTTTCGCCCACCCTGTGGACGCGTGACCGTGGAGACCTATCTCGCCGTTCGCAAAGCCCAACTCGCGTTCGACCTGTGGACGCACGATTCCGGTGACACCTTCACAACGTGTCCGTCGGTCGATGCGATCGTGAGGGCCGTCGAAGCCTCAGGCGGGGGTGTTGTGTTGCTGCACAGCCATGACCGCGGAGCGACCCGACCAGATGCCGAAGCGCACACGCTCGCGGTCACGTCGGCACTGCTCGATCTCGCGGAGCGGCGAGGACTCGCGGTGCGCCGTATGTGCGATCTCACGGCCTGAACGCTGCCCAGCGTGGATGGATCACGGCCTGATCACGGCCTGATCACGGCCTGATCACGGGAAGAAGATCTCGGCAAGCACGAGGAGCGGCACGAGAATGCCGACCGACCACGCCATGTAGCCAAAGAAACTCGGCATCGCGACGCCTTCGCTCTCGGCGATCGCTTTCACCATGAAGTTCGGCCCGTTTCCGATGTAGGTGTTGGCGCCCATGAACACTGCGCCGAGCGAGACCGCGGTGAGGAGATCTTCGCGAATCTCGCCGCCGGTGATCTGGATGTACGTCTCACTCGCGACGTGCGGCAACGTGGATGCGACCTGCATGAAGACGACATACGTCGGCGCGTTATCGAGGAAACTCGAGAGGGCGCCAGTGATCCAGTAGAACGCGATCGGCGATTCAATCCCGAGTTCCGGCCCCTTCGCGGAGAGCACCGCGAGCGGCGTTTGCATCGCGATGAAGATGCCGATGAAGATCGCGGCGACTTCGATGATCGCGCCGAACTCGAAGCGGTTTGCCTGCCGCACAGCCTTGGGCGTCAGCCACATGCTGAGTCCAGCGAGCCCAAGCAGAATCCCTTCGCGGGCGAAGGCGGGTGCCACGAAGTTCGAGCCGAGAAGTTTCGCGCCCGGAACGACCAACGCAACCGCCGCAATCGCTGCCGCGAGCAACGGAATGTTGATGCCACCCTCGAGTCGGAAGCGCTTGTGGTCGTCAGCGGTGCGGACTTCGCGTTGTTCCTTCTTGAAGAGGTGCGCATCGATCGCTGCGTACGCCAAGAGCAACAGGCCGTTGACGACGAGCCACTCTTTCCAAAGACCCATGGTCCAGAAGAACGGAACACCGCGGAGGTAGCCCATGAAGAGCGGCGGATCGCCGATCGGTAAGAGGCAACCGCCGCAGTTGCAGACGATGAAGATGAAGAAAATCACCGAGTGCGCGCGATACTTGCGGCGGCGAATCGACTCAAGCAGTGGGCGAATGAGCACCATCGCGGCGCCGGTGGTTCCGACGAAACTCGCGACGATCGCGCCGACCGCGAGAATCGACAGATTTTCGCGCGTGCGTCCATCAAACGGCGTCTCAATGCGTAAACCGCCCGCGATCACGTAGAGCGCAAAGAGGAGCGACATGAACGGCACGTATTCCGCGGGCACAGCGTGGTGCAGCGCGTTGCCGACACCGATCGCGCCTTCGGTCGCGCCGATGAACCAAAGCGCGCTGCCTGCCGCGAGAAGCGACACGACGTAGCGGTTGAGGTTCGAGTGCCACCAATGCGAGATTCCTGGGAGCAGCGGAAAGACGGCGATCGCCGCGAGCAGGAATCCGAAGGGCAGGACACCGATCCACCACGACTCGGCGACGGCGTGCGCAGCCTTCTCGCCGTGCGGGGCGAGGAAGAGGAGAAAGAGCAGGCCCAATGTGCCAAGGACAGCAAACGCTTTTGCCAGACGATTTCCCCAATCGACGCGATGTGGCTGCGGCAGGTTGGGATGCTCAGGATGAGGCGCGGCTTCCATAGGGCGCGAAGAGTAGCGTGTTTCCTTCTCCTCGAAGTTTGTGCCCAGTCCATGGCTACACTCGCGAACATGATCTTCACGTGGGCCGGTTTGATAGTCGTTGGTGCCGTCGGTGTGTCGAACGCCGCGGGCGCGTTTTCGCCGAGCTCGTCCTTCAGCGCGTCCGCCAACGCGCCCGCCAGCGCGCCCGCCAGCGCGTCCGCCAACGCGTCCTTTGGTGCATCCATCAGTGCATCAGCCAACGCATCAACGCGCACGCTGAAAGCAACGACTTCGCAATCGGCGTCGCCACGCTGCCCGCAAGGAGCGCTCTATCTCGCAACCGTTTCGGATCTGCGTGGAGCCTCGGGTCTCTCGTTTGATGGCGACCGACTTTTGGTGACAACACCGGAAGCGCTGCCGATCGCGTTTGGTGGAGCGGAAGATCGTGCATCGCAATTGGTGAGTATCGATTGGCGCGCGGTGAAGTCGCTGGCTGGACGACAGCCCGGCCCAGAAGGCGTTCTTGAGGGAACTCTCGAGGGGGACGAGACGGAAGTTTCGACGTTGCCAACGCAGCCGCAAACGACCGATGCCACGTGCGCCGTCGATGTTGCGATCACGTCCGATGGTGAGGTTGTCGTCGTCGACCTCGCGGGCGCGGTGTTTCGCGGCACGCGTCGTGTGGGAGCAGGGATCCTCGAGGCGCCGATCGCGGTCGCGTGCGTTGGCGCGAACCTCGCGGTTTCAGACATTCGATTGCGCGCCGTGGTGCTCTTTGATGCGGAAGGTCAAGAGATTGAGCGGCTCGGCGCAGGCACTTTTGCGGAACCCGCGGGACTTGCGGTCGGGCGCAGTGGCGATCTCTTTGTCGCGGATCGACTTGGCAACTGTCTCTTGCGTTTTCGCAAGCTCGCAAACGGATTCGAACAAACCCCGCAGCGCATCGGCACGCGGGGAAGTGGCCCCGGGCAATTCGTCGCGCCGCGTGATGTGGCGGTGATTGCTGACGGCGTGGGCGCGGGCTGTTTGCTCGTCGCGGACGAGTTGAATCACCGGATTCAAGTCCTCGATGAAGACGGAAAGCCGCAAGGTTTCTTTGGGATGCATGCGCTCGTGCCTCGCCAAGGCGACGGTCGGATTCATTATCCTCGCGCGATTGCCGTCGCCACGGACGGTGTCACGATCGCGGTTGCGGAGGCGTTTGAAGATCGCGTGCAACTTCTTCGATTGAAGCCTGAGGCGGACGCGATTGATCCAACCGCGGGCAGCATTGAGTACATCTCCAGTCACTTCGGTGCGGAGTCGGCGGCTGGCGCGGATCTCCTCGTGGTGATCGATGTCGAAACGCAGTCGATCGCGCTGCTTGATGCGCGATCAACGCCGCCGCTTCACATCTCGATTGTTGGCGGAAGCGGTGCGCTTCCCGGGCGCTTTGGCGAAATCTCCGCACTTGCGATCGACCCGAGTGATGCGCGCATCTACGTGGCGGATCGTGTGCGACAACGCTTGGATGTCCTGGTTGCGGATTGGGAAAAAGACGGGCAACAGAAGCTGGATCTCTTCATTCCGCGGCTTGCGCGTTCGCTCGCGCTTTCGCGATGCACCAACGCTGAACTTCCCGTACCGGAGCGGTATGCGCTTCGCGTTCCCGACGTCGTCGACCTGATGGTCGGAACGCCAGCGGGTGGGCCGGGGAAATTGCTCCTTCTTGATCGAGCCAACATGGGCGTCATTGAGACCGACGTTCGACTTGCGCCGGGGAAGTTCACGCCGCTTCCGCGAGAAGCGCGTCTGCCTGAAGAGTTTGCTCGTCGCGCTGATGGGGCGTTGTTCGTGGCGGATCCGGTTGCGGGCGCAGTGTTTGAGCTGCCTGCGGGTAGCAAACCGGAAGCGAACTCGTGGATCATGCACAGGGCTTTGGGTGGAATCGCGCTCGTTCGTCCTGCCGGCATCGCGTGCCCCGATGGTTTGATTGTCGTGGCTGATGCCGCGCGCGATGCGTGTGTCGTGTGGGATGGCAGCGCGGCGCGCATCGTTGGTGAACGCGGCGGGCTCGACGAACAGTTCTTCGATCCCGCCAGCATCGTCGGAACCGATCTCGGTTGGATCGTGATCGACCGCGGCAATCACCGGTTCCAACGCTTCCGTGCAAAGGATGGTGACCCGTTTGCGTGGAACATGACGGGTGGACTCGGACGGTTCTTTGATCGCAAACGTCGTGGGTCGCCGGGCTTCGTGCCGCTCGTCCCGAGCGGTGGTGGCGCGTCGAGTGGAACTCCGTTGCGGGTTCCGAGCGCAATTGCCCCGCAAGTCACCCCCTCCGGTCAGTCGTCGGTTCCTCTCGCGCCGCCGACTTCATCAAGAACACTGCGAAATGGCGAACCCGCGACAGGCGGACCTGCGAACGGAGGCGCGCTGTGAATGTGCATCGCTTCCCACGAAATCATCTCGGTCGATCGACGAGCTGCCTCCGAAGCGTCGCCCCTTTGTGCGGAACTCTCGCGCTTGCGGTTTCGCTCTCGTTGGGCGGTTGCGGCGAAGTCAGCAACGATGTTGCAACGGCGCCCGCGACGAAGACTCCGGCCGCAAGTGCGGCCCCAATTGCAGCCGCAAGTTCCGGCGTAAGTAACGAGTCGACTTCCGCGTCGACTTCTCGCGAGAACGCCGCAGCGACATCCAACAGCGAAGCGTGGATGACATCGGTCGCGCGTACGGCGACGTCGGCCGATGGAACATATGTCGTTCGTTGGGAACCGATCGGCGGTCTGATTCCTGACGCGGAGCCATTCTCGATTGCGGTGGAAGCGGTGCGGCGTGATGGGGCTGAACTCGCGAGCGATGTCATCGTCATGGCGGACGCGGAGATGCCGCATCACGGTCACGGGATGAATCTCGTCCCGACCGTTCGACCGGGGCCTCTTCCGGGGACATTCCTCGTCGACGGACTGCTGCTTCACATGTCAGGACGTTGGACATTCGCGATTGACATCGAAGAACATGGACTCCTTGAGCGCGCGCAGTGGGTGCTCGATGTGGAGTGAATTCGTGGGCATGCGTGCACAAAAGCTCCTTGTCGCGGTTTACGTCGCGCTTTACGTCGCGCTTCACGTCGCGCTCCACGTGGCGCTCCACGTGGCGCTCCACGTCGCGCCCCGCGTCGCGATGTTTGTCGCCGTGTCCTCCACGATGTCCTTCACGATGTTCTCCACTGTGTTCTTCACGGCGTCGTTCACAAGACGTGCCGTCGCACAGACCGTTCCTGTGGGGAGCGCTCCGCTTCCGAAAGAGTTCGCGCACCTGACGCCAGAAGAGGTCGCTCGCATCGTGCGCATGTCGCCGCTCTCGCCGCTTCCCGGTGATCCCTCCAATCGTTTCGCCGATGATGAGGCGGCAGCGATGCTCGGTCATGCGCTCTTTTTTGAGACACGTCTCTCGCCGAAGGGTGTTTCGTGCGCCACCTGCCATGATCCTGCGAAGTACTTCACCGATGGGGAGCCGCTTGCGAAGGGCGTTGGTGTCGCGCGGCGTAACGCGCCGACGGTGGTCGATGCCGCGCGGCGACGTTGGGTTGGCTGGGACGGCAAGTTCGATTCACTCTGGTCGCAGGCACTCGCTCCCATCGAGCATCCCGACGAAATGGGCAGCGATCGACGCACGCTGCTTCGCGTGATTCGCGACACCCCTGAGCATCGCGCGCGATTTGAGCGCGCGTTCGGTCCGTATCCAATAGAACTGATTCCTTTGGGTGACGCTCTTGATCCGCTTGATCTTGCGAGTGCGCCAACCGCCGAACAATTGCGGGTGATTGATCAGACCACCGCCCATGCGTTGAAAGCGCTCGGCGCGTACCAGCGCCGAGTTCTCTCCGTGGCGACTCCTCTCGATCGCTTTGTGGCGGCGTTGAAGTCTGAGCCGGCGGGCGATCTTGACGCGTTGCATGCGGAGGCACGCCGCGGGCTCGCGATGTTTGTCTCGCGTGCAGGCTGTTGGCAGTGCCACCGCGGTCCGAGTTTCACCGATGAGGAGTTCCATGCGCTTGGACTCGCGGGCGCCAACGGTCGAGTTCCAGACGATCCGGCCCGAGAAGCGGCGGTGACTTTCCTCAAGCAGAATCCCTTCAATGTGGCAGGCGAGTTCAGCGACGCGCGCGACACGGCGAAGGCAGCCATGGTGCGCGGGTTGAAGGAGGGTGGTGAGCAATTCGGGCAGTTTCGAACTCCACCGCTGCGAGGCGTCGCGTTCACCGCGCCGTACATGCACGACGGGCGATTCGCGACGCTCTCGGACGTTGTCCGCTTTTATGACACGCTTGAGGGCGCCTCACCCGTCGGGCATCACGGGGAGATGGTCCTCGAACCACTTGGATTGACCGATCTCGAGCGTGCGGATCTCGTTGCGTTCCTCGAAAGCCTGTCACCGGATCTGACGATCTTGCGCGATTCTCTGTGGTGGAGGGATCCTCGGGGTTCTTCGGACCGTAGCCAAGCCCCTCAAGGCACGTCAGCAACGAATCCTGCGCCGACTTCGAAGGAACTTCCTTAATGAGGTCGGAATGGGGCATTTCCTGAGGCATGCTTTCGTTGGGTTGTCGCGCCTGCGGTGCGTGCGTGAAGCCACCCAACGGCGGCTTGCGAAGGCGACGCGCCAGCAAGAAGCTAGAGCGAGAAGCTCAGGCATGTAGCTCGAGCAAAAAGTTTGAGGAAACCTGTCAAGGCCAGCTTTCGCGACCACATCAAGTAGTCTGCAACCCGTACCGAAGTCCCTTTCCCATCTCGACATCCAACCCGTCACCAACACGGAACAGAACAGCATGTTGATGAATCGAATCTCGACCTTCACCCGATCGACTCTTCTCGCGCTCGCCGCGGCGGGTTCGTTGCTCAGCGCCAACGTTGCGTCGGCTCACGAGGACGACGGAAAGGTTCGCGATCGCCAGAAGGCGTTTCGCGGACCGGTGTATCGAGAAGGGGAAGTCACAAAGGGACAGGGTTCAGTCGCCGGAACCTTCGACTCGCAGGGCATCGTGCTGAAGTCGTGGCATCCGTTGAACACGATCGATGCGGGCGCGACCAGCGGCAACGACTGCTGGGGCTACGTTTCGCCGTCGGGGCGTGAGTACGCACTGATGTGTGTTTCAAATGGCATGGCGGTCTACGAAGTGACCGATCCAGTGAACTCAAGCAAGATCGGTTTCATTTCGGGGCCACAAAGCCTCTGGCGTGACGTGAAGGTGTATGGTCAGTTCGCCTACGTGGTGACAGAAGGCGGCGCTGGAATCCAGGTTGTCAGTCTGCAGAACGTCGATCAGGGAACGGTCACGCTTGTGAACACGATCACAACCGGTGGCGGACTGGCGACGCACAATGTCGCCATCAACGAGCAAAGCGGCTACCTCTATCGTTGCGGCGGTGGATCGAGTGGTCTTCGCATCTACAACCTTGCGAACCCCTCAGCCCCGGTCTTTGTCGGAGAGTGGAGCACGCACTACGTGCACGATGCACAAATCGTGAGTTACACGGCGGGGCCTTATGCCGGCAAAGAAATTGCGTTCTGCTGCGCAGGACTGAACGGCGGAAACGTCGAAACGGGCTTGTACATCGTCGACGTCACGAACAAGGCTGCGCCAGTGCAGCTCTCGCGCGTGTTGTATCCAAGTGCGCGCTACAGCCATCAGGGTTGGCTGACCGAGGATCGCAAGCATTTCCTCCTCGGAGATGAACTTGACGAAGGCGCGACACAAGCGTTCTCAACGACCCACGTCATCAACGTCGAATCTCTCACGTCTCCGTCGTGGGTTGGGCAGTTCGCGAACGCGACTCCCGCGATCACCCACAATTGCTACACCCATCAGCGCAAGATGTTCCAAGCGAACTACCGATCGGGCTTGCGTGTGTTCTCGGTGGAAAACGCCGCAAATCCATCCTCGGTGCAGGAAGTCGCGTACTTCGATACGTACCCCGCGGACAACGCGGCGCAGTTCAACGGATTGTGGAGTTGCTATCCGTACTTCCCGAGCGGAACGATCATCGGCAGCGATCTCGAGCGCGGATTGTTTGTGCTTCGCTTCGGAGGACCGGCCGCGACGTTTAGCGTCGTGAACGCTCCGACAACCATCAACCCCGCGGGTGGCACGAACGTCGATGTTTCTATCAGTGCCGGTCAGGGTCAGACGGTTGATCCAACGACCGCGGTGATGAAGGTCACTGTTGGCACGAACACCACCACGGTGCCGCTGACCCAGATTTCAGGCAGCAACTATCGCGGAACGTTCCCGGCAACGCCGTGCACTTCAACGGTGAGCTACGTCTTTGAGGTTGAGAGCACGTCGGGCGA
>JBEIJG010000086.1:0-9819 GCA_040380385.1 Phycisphaeraceae bacterium
CTGCGTGCTCATGCCCGCCTTCGTCGATTGCCACACGCATGCGTGTTGGGGCGGCAACCGCTACGCGGAAGTGGCCGAACGACTCGCGGGAGTCCCCTACCTCGACATTCTCGCGCGCGGGGGCGGCATCATGTCGACCGTGCGTGCCACGCGCGAGGCGTGCGCGCGCGATCCACTCGGAGAAGGCCTGCTCCGCATCCTCAGCAGGCGCGCAGAGGCGATGCGCCGCCACGGGAGCCTCGCCATTGAGGTCAAGTCAGGCTACGGCCTTGATCGCGTGACGGAGCTTGAGATGCTCCGAGCCGTTCGAGCGTTCGAAACCAACTATGCACACGATGGCGACGGTCTCTTCGTACCGACCTTCCTAGGCGCGCATGCGATCGACGGCGACGAGACCACGTACTGCACGCGCGTGATCGACGAACTGCTGCCTGAAGTCGTCGCTGAGTTTGGGCCGATCGCCTGTGATGCGTACTGCGAAAAGGGCGCGTGGAGCCCTTCATGGACGCGCAAACTCTTTGAGCGCGCGCAATCGCTTGCTTGCCCGCTCCGCGTCCATGTCGATCAGTTCAACGAACTCGGCTTCCTCGAGACGGCTTTGGAAATGGGTGCGCGCAGCGTTGATCACCTCGAAGCGACTTCTCGCGAGGGACTCGTGCGCGTCGCGCGCTCGCAGTCAACCGCCGTGCTGTTGCCCGGCTGCGGATTGACACTCGATGGCCGCTACGCGAACGGCCGATTGCTCGTCGATGAAGGCGCAGCGGTCGCGATCGCCACGAATTGCAACCCTGGCTCAAGCCCCATCGTTTCTATGCCATTCATCATCGCGCTCGCAGCGCGTTTCTGTGGATTGACGCCCGCAGAGGCCATCACTGCAGCGACCTACAACGCTGCGTGCGTCCTCGGTATCGAACACGAAACTGGCTCGATCGAAGTCGGAAAACGCGCGCATTTCGTCCTGCTTCCGACGGACGACGAGCGCGCGCTCGCATGCGAGTGGGCGATGTCTGAACCGATTGAAGTCTTCGCCGGTCACGCACTCCTGT
The DNA here is from genome assembly GCA_040380385.1 of Phycisphaeraceae bacterium. Taxonomy (GTDB): domain Bacteria; phylum Planctomycetota; class Phycisphaerae; order Phycisphaerales; family SM1A02; genus QWPT01. Next base: position 1,047 of record JBEIJG010000086.1, read on the forward strand.
TCTGATCGTGCTGCAGCGCAATTTCTGCGCGGCGCATGCCCGCACAATCGACATTTCCCAAACTTTCGGAGCGGTGACCAAAGTCGCGCGGCGAGTCGCCCGATTCCTGCGCCACGCATTCGTCGCGGGTTGGTCCGCGGCGCGCGAAGAGTCCCCACGGAGTTACACATGTACAACACGATGCCGAACGGCTGGTCGCCCTTCTCTACGCCTTCGAATACCTGCAACAACTGCCCGGGCTTCGAGAGCAGCGACTGCTGCGGCGGCAACGGTTTCCAGAACAGCACGCCGACTGGCGGCTGGAACAACGGCTGGAATCCCACCTTCGCGAACTTCTTTGGCGGCAACACGCCGTGGACGAACGCCTGGTTCAACAACGCGAGTCTCAACAACAACTGGAATAGCAACAACTGGAATCGCACGAACGCGTTCCACGCGACTCCGTGGACGAACAGCTTCGGTGGCTTTGGTCACTTCAACGGATTTAGCGGCGGCTTCAACGGCGGCTTCAACGGGGGCTTCAACGGGGGCTTCAACGGTTGGAACACGCCGTGGAACTCGAACACCTTTAACGGCTTCCATGGTTGGAACGGCTTCAACGGCTTCGCGCCGAACACGTTCTTCAATGGCTGGAACACGCCGTGGACCGGAACGTGGTTCAACAGCGGAAACACGTTCCCGAACTTCAACGGCGGGACCACGCCGTGGACGAACAACAACTGGAACAACAACGCGTGGAACAACAACGCGTGGAACAACACCGCGTGGAACTGGTTCAACGCATGGAGTCAGTTCGCTGCGACGAACCCTTGGTTCAACGCACCAGTGAACACGCCGTTCACCAACTGGAACAACAGCTGGTACGGCAACACCTCGTCGAACTTCACGGGCACCAACGGTACCGAGACCAACGGCTGGAACGGCAACGGCTGGAACGGCAACGTCAACACGAACAACACGTGGAACGGCAACACGCCGAACAACTACACGCCGACCAATCATGAGTCGAACTTCGGCTGCAACACGAATTCCGGCAACACGAATTCCGGCAACACGAGCAACGGCACCTGCGGCACGACGACGAATTGCGGACCAACCATGAAGGTCCGCACGGTCGCCTGAGCTCGGCAAGCGCCAGACAGTCCATCCACCACGCGACATCGCCCGGAGGATTCCGAGGCGATGTCATTTTTGGACCGAACAACGCGGCAGAACGCGACGCCGTGCCGCACGGGCAAAGCGCAGATCGTCGATCTCTCCGAGCAGGAACGGGTACATTTCCCGACCCATGCTTGTGACGAAGCCCGCAGACATCGAAGGAGCAACGAAGGCTGCTGAGTGTGTCGTGAAGACGCACGAGCGACTCGTCGAATACCTCCGCGAAGGACAAACGCTCGCTGAGATCGATGCCTTCGTCGGCCGAACGCTCAAGGATCTCGACGCTCCGAGTTGCTTCGTCGGCTACAAGATTCGCGGTCATCCGCCATTCCCCTCGCACGCATGCTTGAGCGTCAACAGTTGCGTCGTCCACGGCACGCATGACATGCGTGCATCGCCGCTGCGACGCGGCGACTTGATTTCGATTGACATCGGTGTTCGCCACCAAGGCTGGATCGGCGATGCTGCGTGGACGTACGCGATCAAAGAGCGCGACGCGATCAGCGAAGCGCTCATGCGCTGCGGTGTCGAGAGTTTGCGCCGCGGCGTCGCAGCGTTGAAGCCCGGTCGTCCACTCATCGACTTCGCGAAAGCTGTGCAAGGACACGTCGAGAAAGAGTGCGGTTTTGCGCTCATTCGTGGCCTCGGCGGACACGGCTACGGAAAGGAACTTCACGGGCCCCCGTTTGTCTCAAATGTTGTTCCTTCGTATCCCGGCGAGTGGCCTGAGGCGTGGAAAGAAATCAAGCCAGGACTCCTCGTCGCCGTCGAACCGATGATCGCGGTGTCGACTTCAGAGACGCGCACCAATGGCCGTGAATGGCCCGTCTACACGGCCGATGGCTCGATGAGTGTCCACTACGAAGCAGATGTGCTCGTCACCGCGCAAGGGCCCGTCAATCTCACGCAGGGTCTGTTCAATCTCCCTGAAATTGTTGGTTAACAGAGTGGGCTGACCTCCATCGTCGGCTCGTCGCATCGTTCCATTCGAACACGCCATCCAAGGCAACGACCTCTATGCAAACGCCACGTTTCCTCGCACTTTCGCTCGCGCCAGCGCTGATCTTTGGCTGCGCGAGCAACACTTCGATTCGCATGACCGCCACTCCTCCAGCAACGAAGAAGGCTCCCGTCGTCGACACCGTCCACGGCGTTGCCATCACCGACGATTACCGTTGGCTCGAGCCGCTCGAGAACGATTCGCCGGAAGTGGAAGCCTGGACGACCACGCAGAACAACTACACGAAAGAAGTGCTCGGCTCGCTTCCTTGCCGCGAACAACTCGCAAAGGCGCTGGAACCGTGGATGACGCTCGGCGCGGTCGGCGCACCGACGATGACCGACGCGGGCTACTTCTATTCCGAGCGGAGCGGTACGCAGAATCAAGCGGTCGTGCAGTTCCGTGCGGAGGCTTACGGCGAACCGCGCACACTGCTTGACGTCAACACGCTCGATGCAAAGGGTCTCACGAGCCTCGATTGGTGGCGTCCGAATGAGCAAGGCACGCTCATGGCATTCGGCACCTCGCAAAAAGGCAGCGAGATGAGCGAATTGCATATTCTCGATGTCGCGTCGGGAAAATGGCTCGACGACCTCATCGTGGGCAAAGTGAGTTTCTCCGGCTGGATGCCTGACGGGAAGAGCTTCTTCTACTCGGCGCTGCGCAACGTGAACGACCCGTATTCGCGCGAGACGCGCCATCACCTCGTTGGCCGCCTCTCCGCGCAGGACCCCATCGTCGTTCAGCAAACGAACCCAAGCGAAATCCCAGGCGCAGGCCCATCGACCGATGGCAAGTGGCTTCTTGGCAGCCTTTCCAAGGGCTGGCAAGCAAACGATCTTTGGATCGCGCCGATGGCCCCTTGGCTTGAGAAGGGTGAACTGCGCAAGACGGTGCTCGCAGAAGGCCTTGATGGACGCTTCGATCCGATCGACGTCATCGGCAACACGCTCTACATCACAACGAGCTTCGGTTCTCCGAAGGGAAGCGTGGTTGCGATTGATTTGGCAAAGCCCGAGCGCGCGAATTGGAAGACGATCCTTGCGGAGCGCAGCGACATGGTGCTCGAGGGTGTTTCGATCGCGAAGGACTGCTTCGTCACGAGTTGGTCGAAAGACGTCTGCTCGCGCTTCGAAGTGATGTCGTTCGATGGCCAGATCCTTCGAGAACTTCCAGTTCCAGGCCTCGGGACTGCGAGCGTTTCCACCGATCACCGCCGCGAAGAAGCATTCGTCACCTATACGAGCTACGACGCGCCGCGCACGATTTATCAAACGAACGTCGCTCATCCCAAGATGCGCGTGTGGGCTGAAACAAAGGTGCCCGGAGATCTTTCGAAGTACACGGTGGAACAAGTCCGCGCGACTTCGAATGATGGCACGAAGGTGCCGATGTTCATCGTTCGCAAGAAGGACATGCCTCGCAACGGCGCGAATCCCACGCTGCTCTACGGTTACGGTGGCTTCAACGTCTCGCTGACACCCGCATTCAATCCGTCGATTGTTCCGTGGCTTGATGCTGGCGGCGTCTATGTCGTCGCGAATCTTCGCGGTGGTGGCGAGTACGGTGAGGATTGGCACCGTGCTGGTATGCGCGGAAACAAGCAGAATGTCTACGACGACTTCTATGCGTGCGCGGAGTGGCTCATCGCTGAAAAGTACACGAGCCCCGCGAATCTTGCGATTGAAGGTGGCTCGAATGGCGGCCTCTTGACGGGCGTCGCGAGCACGCAACGACCCGATCTTTTCGCTGCCGCGATTGTCGGTGTTCCGCTTCTCGACATGATCCGCTTCCAAGATTTCCTCATCGCGCGCTATTGGACGCCGGAGTACGGATCGAGCGAAAACGCCGATGAATTCAAGTGGCTCTACGCGTACTCGCCCTATCACAACATCAAGTCGGGTGTGCAGTACCCCGCGCTTTTGGTGACCGCGGGCGAGAATGATTCGCGCGTGCACCCGTTGCACGCACGGAAGTTTGTCGCGCGCGTCCAAGAGCGCGCTGCGAACGACGTCGCGACCAAACCAATCATGCTGTGGGTCGATCGCGACGCAGGACACGGCCAAGGAAAGCCACTTGCAAAGCGCATCGAGGACGAAGTGGACCAGTGGTCGTTCGTCATGTGGCAAACCGGCTGCTGCCGCTAAGACGGCACCAAAATCGCCGCAAAACCACGGCGACACGCGCCGTAGCGACAACGCATCTCGGAAACTCGCGGACCGCGCCATCGCGCGGTCCGCGCTGTTTTTGCCGCACATGAAGGTCGCTCGAAGGAAAACTCCTCGGCCTACCTGCGAGTTTCCGAGGCTCCGTTGAAGTCACGCACTCGGCCTGCCGATGGCCCCCACGTGCCGTCGTATGACCTCATTTCCATCGGATCCGGGCCCGCAGGCGAGAAAGCTGCGTTGGTCGCCGCAAAGTTCGGCCGCCGCGCCGCGATCGTCGAAATGGCACCGCGACCTGGCGGAGCGATGGTGAACACCGGCACCGTTGCTTCCAAGGCACTGCGAGAAACTGCGCTTGTAGCGAGTGCGATGCGAAGACGCCCGATTCCGGGCTTCGAAGCAGTCGCTCCAAGTGGTCTTTCGATGCAGCGATTCATGGCTCGACGCACGCTCGTGCAAATGGAAGAGCACGATCGCATCGAAGGCGGACTTGAAGCCGCTGGCGTTGAGATCATTCGCGGTCGCGGCGAAATCGTCGACGCGCACACCGTCGCCGTCACCCACGCAGACGGCTCACGTGTATTGCTCACCACCGAGTTCATTCTCATCGCAACGGGCTCCTCGCCTGCACGCGCGAAGAACGTTGATTTCACGCATCCAGCCATCGTTGACGCAGACGGAATCCTCGAACTTGAGTCGATGCCGCGCACACTTGCGATCATCGGTGCCGGTGTCATCGGGAGCGAGTATGCGAGCATCTTCGCGGAACTCGGAGTCGAAGTCACGCTCATCGAACCGCGCGCAAATCTCATGCGATTTCTCGATGAAGAGATTCGCGACATTCTGAAGCGCGGCATGGAGGATGTCGGGATTCGCCTGCTCTTTGGCCGCGCAGCCGCGAAAGTCGAAGGACTCGCGGATGGACGCGCGCGGACGACGCTCGCGGACGGCGAAACCATCGACACCGATTGCGTGCTTTGGTCGCTCGGTCGGAACGGAAACTCCCGCGGAATCGGGCTTGAAGCCGTTGGTGTCACACCCGACGAACGCGGCAACATCAAGGTCGACACGCACTATCGAACGAGTTGTGAAAGCGTGTTCGCGGCGGGCGATGTGATCGGATTCCCCGCACTCGCTTCGACGAGTATGGAACAAGGCCGCATCGCTGCGTGCCACATGTTCGGGATCCCATTCATCACTCGACTCGCCGACACCGTGCCGATGGGGATTTACACGATTCCCGCCATTGGTTCGGTCGGACTCACCGAAGAAGAAGCGCGCGAAGGAGGACGTGATGTGGTCGTCGGTCGTGCGCACTATCGCGACAACGCGCGCGGCCGCATGCTCGGCGACGATCGCGGCCTTTTGAAAGCGATTTTTGATCGTCGCACGCGAGCACTCATCGGCGTTTCTGTCGTCGGCGAGGACGCAACCGAACTCGTGCATCTCGGCCAGCAGGCCATCGCAAGCGGGCACGGCATGCAGCATCTCATCGAGACATGCTTCAACTATCCGTCGCTGACGGAGCTCTACAAAGTCGCAGCGTTTGACGCACTCGCTGCACTCGCGGCGCCCGCAGTCAAGCGCGCGGCGTGACGGAACTCGAAATCCGTAGGGTTCTCAGCTCACGCTCGACTCAACTTCGCATGCTCAACAATCAGCGTTTTTAGTCCGACGGACCGGAATGCAATACGCGCACGCGTGCCGCCAAAGCCACGGGCCAGGAATTCGATCTTTCCAACACCGAAGATCGGGTGCCGAACCATCGAGCCAATCGGGAACATCTCGCCGACATCCGCATCGCCAAACGCTTCGGGGTCGTCATACTCAATGCGCGAACCTGAGAAGCGCTCGACCAGATCCGTTCGCGCAACATGCTGTGCAGGAATCTCGCGCAGGAACTCACTCTCGATCGACGCCTGTCGCACTCCGCGCACCGTGCGCACCGCTGCAGAACTCACGGAAAGCGCTCGTTCCGCGCGCGTCATGCCGACGAAGAGCAGCCGGCGCTCCTCTTCAACGGCATCTTCACCTTCGCTCGAACGACTGTGCGGCAGAATGCCGTGCTCGACGCCAATCACTGCGACCGTGTCGAACTCAAGTCCCTTCGCCGCGTGCATCGTCATAAGCGTCACACTGCCCTGCTCTGGATCGACCGCGTCAGCATCCGCCACAAGCGAAACGCTCTCAAGCCACAAGCGCAACGCATCACCAAGCGTCGGCTGCGCGGGAAGCGGCGCGTCGGCCGCGCCGTCCACTTCAAAGTCAGGCTCGACGGGTGCGTCGGCCGCCGGATCGCTCTCCGGCAAGCGAAAATCGGCAGCTGCCGAGACAAGTTCTTCGAGATTGGCCACGCGCTCGCGTTCTTCGATTGTGGAGTGGTCGTCGAGTCGATCGAGGCCGCTTGTTTCGAGCACTTCGTTCACAAACGACGCGAGGTCGCCAGGAAGTCGCTCGTCCAAACTCCGCGCAAAGTCGCGGATCATCGCGACGAAGCCATCGACTGCTTTCGCAGTCTTCCCCGAGATAATCCCCGCAGTCGATGCTTGCGCACAAGCAGCGATGAAGGGCAACCCATTTGAAACCGCGTACGCATCGATCTTTCGAACCGTGACATCACCAATGCCGCGCGCGGGGAAGTTGATGATGCGATGCAGCGACACTTCATCGCGTGGGTTCGCGCAGGCGCGCAGATACGCGATTGCGTCTTTGATTTCTTTGCGGTCATAGAAGGCGGTTCCGCGCGCAACCGTCGAAGGAATCATGCGACGACGGAGCGCATCTTCAATGACACGCGAAAGTGCGTTCATGCGATAGAGCACCGCCATCGAACGCCAAGGAACGCCCGCGCGCGATCGCTCTTCGAAGAAGTCCGCGATGCGATCCGCTTCTTCATACTCGTCATTCGCTTTCAAGAGCCGAACAGGCACGCCTTCACCGAGCGAGGTGGTGAGTTCCTTGTGCTTCCGCCGTCGATTGTGCCCAATGAGTCCCGCGGCGGCGGACACGATGTGCGACGTCGAACGGAAGTTCTCACCGAGCGGAATTACCACTGCGCCGGGAAACTGCTCTTCAAACTCCAAGATGTTGGAGATGTCTGCACCACGCCATCCGTAGATCGATTGATCGGGATCGCCAACGACGAACAGATTGCGCGAACGCTCGGCGAGCGCGTGCGCGATGACAAACTGCGCGTGGTTCGTATCTTGGTATTCGTCGACGAGAATCCACTCATGGCGCCGTTGCAAGAGCGTGCGGACTTCTTCGTCGTTGCGCAAAAGCAACGCGACTTTCAAGAGAAGATCATCGAAGTCGACCGCGTTCGAGCGCGTGAGTACGGCGTCGTATGCCGCATACGCCTTGGCAACCGAACGCGACCAAAAGTCATTCGCCTCTGCGAGATAGCCGTTCGCATCGAGCAAACGATTCTTTGCGTCGCTGATTTCGCTCAGCACACTCGCAGGCGTCCACTGGGTGCTTGAAAGGCCGGACTCCTCGATCGCGCTCTTGATCGCGTCCTTCTGATCTCCCGAGTCGTAGATCGAGAAACCCGGCTGTAAACCGATGCGATCTCCAAATCGACGCAGAATTGCCGCGCAGTGCGAGTGAAAGGTTGAGACGACGAGGCCGGTGCGCGAGCCGTCCTCGCGCGCGACGAGTTGCGAGACACGTTCGCGCATTTCACCCGCGGCTTTGTTCGTGAATGTGAGCGCGAGAATCTTCCACGGCGGAACGCCACGCGCGATCAATGCGGCAATACGCCGCGTGATGACGCGCGTCTTCCCCGAACCAGGCCCCGCAAGCACGAGCGCCGGCCCTGAACCATGCGCGGCGGCCGTGCGCTGCGCCTGTGTGAGATCGCGAAAGAGCGCGTCTGTTTCGGGATCGATGTCGGCGAGGGTGTGCATCAGCGTTTGCGGCGGAGTGAAGGGAGTCGATCGCGCTTCCGAGCATGGCCGGCGCGGAAGAGCGCGATGCTACGGGCGATTGCGCTTTCAACTGAGGATGTGGACGTAATCCGCGCGCAGCATGGAGTCGGAGCGAGGGTGAGCCGGACGGCGAAGGGCCGGGACAGAGCCGGACAAAGCGAGAAGGGAGCAACCGAGGAGGGCAACGCACGCGCGTTTGGAGGTTCCGCGGCGAGGTGTCCGCAGTTCCGCAAGTTCGCGCTTGACGTTTGGTTTTTGTTTGGTATTGTCCCGACCGCCTCCTCGCAAGGCCTGCTCTTCCGTGCATGCGGAAGTGTCACGAGACCTCGCTCGAACGAGCGGACGTCGGCCTCTGCCGGCAGCCGCAGAGGGAGTCGCCCCAGACGTGCATGGCGGTGCGCACAACGGGAAGCACGACGGGAAGCACGACGGGAAGCACGACGGGAAGCACGACGGGAAGCACGACGGGAAGCACGACGGGAAGCACGACGGGAAGCACGACGGGAAGCACGACGGGAAGC
>JBEIJG010000087.1:0-9814 GCA_040380385.1 Phycisphaeraceae bacterium
CGAGGTCGTGATGTACGCCGACGAGGTCACGCCCGAGATGAAGGCCGCGATGGACGAGGTCGAGCGCCGGCGCGCGAAGCAGCTCGCGTACAACGCCGAGCACGGCATCACGCCCGAGACCATCGTCAAGGCGATCCGCTCCGGCATCGAGCTCGAGATCAAGGCCAACCGAACCGAGCGCGAGGCCGTGGGCGCGAGGGAGCCGCGCCGCTTCGACAAGGGCGAGGCGATGCGCGAGCTCGAGGAGGAGATGCTCGCCGCGGCCGGCGCGCTCGAGTTCGAGAAGGCCGCGCGGCTGCGCGACCAGCTGAAGAAGGTCAACGCCCTGCCCGAGGTCGACGGGATGGCCGAGGAACCCGTGGTCGAGGAGAAGCCGCGCCCGAAGGCCGGCATGCCGGGGACGCGCGCGGGGCGCGGGAAGAAGGGGAAGCGGTAGGGTTCACCGCACCCGCGCGTGCAGCACCATGCGGCGCGCCGCGGCGCGCATCCACGCGAGGTCGTCGCGCCCGGCGCGGCCCATGGTCTGGATGAGGCTCGACCGGCTGCGCAGGAACCCCTGCGTGTCGGCGTCCAGGATGCACACCAGGCTCACCTCGGGCAGGTCGAGCCCCTCGCGCAGCAGGTTCACGCCCACCAGCACGTCGAACTCGCCCTCGCGCAGCTCCTTGAGGATCGTGATTCGGTCGAGCGTCTCGATCTCCGAGTGCAGGTAGCGCACGCGCACGCCGTTGCGGTGGAGGTACGTCGTGAGGTCCTCGCAGAGCCGCTTGGTGAGCGCCGTCACCAGGACACGCTCGCCGCGCGCGGCGCGCTCCTTGGCGCGCTCGAGGAGGTCGGGCACCTGCCCGCGCGCGGGCAGCACCGTGACGGCCGGGTCCACGAGCCCCGTCGGGCGGATCACCTGCTCGGCGACCACGCCGTGGCACTTCTCGAGTTCGTAGGGCCCGGGCGTCGCGCTGACGTAGATGACGCTCGGGACGATCTCCTCGAACTCCTCGAAGCGCAGCGGGCGGTTGTCGAGCGCGCTCGGCAGGCGGAAGCCGTGGTCGACCAGCACCTCCTTGCGCGCCTTGTCGCCGAAGAACATGCCGCGCACCTGCGGAAGCGTCACGTGGCTCTCGTCGATCACCACCAGCCAGTCGTCGGGCGCGCGGTTCGGCACGCGGCGGAAGTAGTCCATGAGGGTCCATGCGCGCGCGCCGCGCGGGCGGCCGTCGAAGAAGCGGCTGTAGTTCTCGATGCCGCTGCAGTAGCCGGTCTCCTGGATCATCTCGAGGTCGTACTTCGTGCGCCCGAGGAGGCGCTGCGCCTCGAGCAGCTTGCCCTCGGCGCGCAGCTCGGTCACGCGCGCGTCGAGCTCGGCGCGGATCTCGTCGACCGCGCGCTTCATCTGCTCCTCGGGCATCATGTAGTGCACCGCCGGGAAGATCCACGCGCGCGACTCCTCGGAGAGCACCTCGCCGCTGACGGGGTCGAAGAGCTCGATCGACTCCACCTCGTCGCCGAAGAGCCCGATGCGGATCGCGTGCTGCTCGCTCGCGGGGAACACCTCGATCGAGTCGCCGCGCACGCGGAAGTTGCCGCGCGCGGGCTCGATCTCCTTGCGCACGTACTGCATGGCGGCGAGGTTGAGGAGGAAGTCGCGGCGCTTGATCGTGCGCCCGCGCTCGACCACCGTCATGCGGTTGCGGAACTCGTCGGGCGATCCGAGGCCGTAGAGGCAGCTGACGCTCGAGACGACGATCACGTCCTCGCGCGAGAGCAGGCTGCTGGTGGCGAGGAGCCGCAGCCGGTCGAGGTCCTGGTTCCGGCTCGCGTCCTTCTCGATGTAGATGTCCCGCTGCGGGATGTACGCCTCGGGCTGGTAGTAGTCGTAGTAACTGACGAAGTAACTCACCGCGTTGCGCGGAAAGAGTTCCTTCATCTCCTCATAGAGTTGCGCGGCGAGTGTCTTGTTGTGCGAGATCAAAAGCGTCGGACGATTCGTGCGCGCAATGACATTCGCCATCGTGAATGTCTTGCCGGTTCCAGTGGCGCCGAGCAAAACTTGATGTCGGTGTCCGCGACGGACCGCGTCGACAAGTTCTTCGATCGCTTGCGGTTGATCGCCCATCGGAGCGAACGGGCTTTCAAGCACAAAACACTCGGGAATCGAGCGATCGATCGCAGGCTTGTCGCGCGCGGCGTCCATAGAAGTAGAGAGGTTACGCGCTTTCACGCGCCAGCGACGAGTTCGCGTGTTGGCTTTCGTGCAAGCCGCACGATCGCTGGTGCAGCGGCGAGGAGCGCGACCACAACCACAATGCCGCCTCCGACCAGAAGTGGCATCCACGGGATGATCCACGCGAGGCGAAGTCCTGCAAAATCGCGGTACAGCGAAACACCCATCCAAGCAAGCGTCAATCCGAGCGCGGTACCCGAAAGCAGTGCAGCGACCGCCATGACGAGCGTTTCGCCAAGGACTAATCCGACGAGTACGCGCGTCGATCCGCCGACGGCACGCAAGATGCCGAACTCGCGCGTACGCGCCGAGATTCCCGCAGCAACCACGCTTCCAACGCCGATCGCGGCCAGTGCCAGTGCCGCAAGCGCAACCGCCGAAGTGACCGCGAGCACGGTGCCGCCAATCTCTTCGACGAAGCCGCGAATGGCGCGACCACTCGAGAAGACCGCGCCCGGCACGGCGTCACTCACCGCGTCGGACAGCACTTTTTCCTGCGCATCATCGAGACCGGGTGCGAGGCGCAATTGCATGATGTAGGCATCGCGCGTGTCGAAATGCCGCTCGACCGCGGAAAAATCCATGAAAACACAACTGACGGCCTGCTCCATGTAGATCTGGCGCATGCCGAAGGTTTGCGTGGCGATGTCGAGTCCGGCGGCGGTGACAACACCGACGATTTCAAACTCCGCTTCGTTTGCGCCCGAACCCAAGCGCAGTTTCGAACCGACACCGAGTCCGCGTGCAATGAGGAACTCTGGGGCGACGAGAATCGCGTCGCCACTTTCGAGCCGCGGAATCGCAGTTTCCGGCGAGCCCTCGAGCCAATCGAGGCGATTCATTTCGAGGAATGGTCGCGGTTCAAATCCAACACAAACAACGTTCGTCGGCCCAAGCCCTTCGACGCCGAAGACCTGATCGCCCGCGATTTTCAGTGGCAGATAGCCGACCGGCAGCGCGTCGGCCACATTCGGCAATGCCCGGATTCGCGCTTGTTCGTCCTTGGAAAGTCCGGACGTGCAGAAGACAAATCCATCGGCGAATCGCACGCGTTCGCGCAGATCGCGAATGATCGCGTCACCGTTCGAACGTGTCGAAACGAGAATCGAGACCGCAACCATCAGTGCGCCAGCAGTGCAGCCGAGTCGCCACGGCATACGCGCGATGCTTCCGCCGAGGAGGCCGCGCGGAAGCACAAACACGCGCTCGAGTACGGGGCTCAAAAGCGCCGAAACGCCGAGCGTGACGGGGATCGACAGGAGAAACCAAGCGATGTGGAGAAGCGGGAGCCCTCCGAAGATGTAGAGCCAAAAGCGCGTGTCGCGCGAAGGCGGTAGAAGCCCGAGTGCCCAGATTCCAATCGCGCCAACGGCCGCGATGGACGCGAGCACGATGGGACGGGCGCTCGGTTCACGCGCGCGAATCGCAAGCGCTTCGAGTGGTGAGATACGCGCCGCGCGAAACGCCGGGAACAGTGCGCCACGAAGCCCAGCGCTCAGTGCGCCAATGAGCGCGAGCAGCGCACCACGTGGATCGAAAGCGACTCCTGCGCTGAGAAAGTCGCGGTAGAACCACGCGAGGATGGCAACGAGGCCGAGACCGAGTGGCACACCGAGCACGCCACCCGTGATGCCGATCGCGCTGCCGACCAAAACTTGCGCGCCGAAGAGTTGCTTGCGCGATGCGCCGATCGCGCGCGCGACACCCATCTCGCGGAGCTCTTCGAGTACGGCTGTCGTCATTCCAGTCGCGACGATCGCCGCACACGAAAGAAACGCGATCATCGTTGCGATGAGTGTCGAGAGTTCGCTCGCGGCGACTTGCTTGTCGAGGCCGGTGCGTACGCGTTCTGCAGGTTCAACGAGCATTGGATCGCGCAGCAGTTTCGCGCGCTCTTCGCACCACGCTTCGGTCGCGGTTTCGTCCGCAAGCGCAATGGAAATGCCCGTGAGTTTGCCGCTGCGTTTTGAGGCTTCGGCGAGTGTCGCGAGATCAATTTCGACGAGCGGCCGTTGCAGCGCGCCAAGGATCGGACGCTTGTAGATCCCGACAACTTCAACTTCGATCGGCTTTCCAAATCGAACGATCCGCAGGCGATTTCCAGGTTTCGCGTCGAGTGACTTCGCCGTTTGCGGATCGAGTACAACCTCACCCGCGCGCTCGACGCGGCGACCTGCTTCGATCTCGACTTCGCGGAAGAACGCGTCTTCGTTTGGCATGATGCCGCGCGCTTGCACGGTGGCACGGGGGGCGCGCGCCGTCGCGCCGTTCGTGCTTTGCTCCGCGTCGTCGCGCGGATGTTCAAGCGTGATCGACGCGAGAAGCCTTCCAGCCGCGCGTTGTACGCCGGGCCAGGAACGAACTTCGTCGAGGAGCGCCGCATCAAACGGCTCCGCGTATCGATGGACGACGCGCGCGTCGGTTTCGCCCATCGCGCGTGCGATCGACGCTTCGAGACTCGCTTGCGCGGTGCGCATGCCGCTTGTCACGGCTACAACGAGGCTCGTCGCGAGCGCAACGGCCGCCACGAGCAGCGCGGTTCTACCCCGCCGACCGAGCAAGCTCCTGCGTGCGAATGGCCAGAGCGCCCGCATCGAGCCTCCTTCCTGCGCTGTCCGATGTGTCGAAGCTTCCTGCGACGCGGCCGTCGCGAAGAACGATGACACGTTCGCAATTCGCAGCAGCTTCAGGTTCGTGCGTCACCATGAGAAGCAGCGTGTTCCGCTCGCGTGCAAGTCGCGAGAGCAACTCGAAGAGTCGCGCGGCGGCAGCGCTGTCAAGATTCCCCGTGGGTTCATCCGCGAGAATCACTGACGGCGCGAAGTAGAGAGCGCGCGCGATCGCCACGCGCTGTTGTTCGCCGCCCGAGAGTGCATCAGGTCGGTGTGATCCGCGCGCACCGACACCAAGTTCTTCGAGAAGTGCCCGTGCCCGCGGTTCTGCATCTCGTCGTGCAACGCCATCAAGCAGTGCGGGCAACATCACGTTGTCGAGCGCGGACATGGACGGCAGCAGGTTGAAGTGTTGGAACACGACCCCGATCGATTTGCGGCGATAGCGGGTGAGTTCCGCTTCGCTCAAACGATCGACGCGTGCGCCCGCCACGCTGATCTCGCCGGACGTCGGACGATCGAGCCCTGCGACGAGATGCATCAACGTGCTCTTGCCGCTGCCCGAGGCGCCCATGACTGCGAAAAAACCAGCACCCGCGATGTCGAGATCGACACCACGAAGCGCCTCGACACGGCGCTTGGCGAGGTCGTAGGTCTTGGTGACACCGCGACAGGAAATGCTCGGCGGTGCGGCTTCCATAACCCGGCTTTCGTGATTCCGGCCTTCGAGATTCCGGCTTTCGAGATTCCGGCTTTCGAGATTCCGGCTTTCGTAATTCCGGATTTCGTAACTCCGGCCCTCTTCACTCTGGCTTCGTTGGCGAACCGCTGATCAGTGCGCGTGCTTCGCGTCGTACGCCGGGCCGTTCGGAAGCGCGTTGATTGCCGAGAGGTCGGCGATCTCGAGCTTCACCAACCAACCATTGCCGTAGGGATCGCTGTTGACAAGCGAAGGGTCCTTGGCCACCGAATCGTTGACCGCAACAATCTTGCCAGCCGCGGCGGTGTAGATCTCGCTCGCGGTCTTGACGCTCTCCACTTCGCCCACCGACGCACCGGCGCCGACCGCGGTGCCAACCGCCTTCATGGCGACGTAGGTCACGTCGTTCAATGCGTCCGCCGCATGCTGCGTGATGCCGACCGTGACGGTCGAACCTTCGATGCGGAACCATTCGTGGGTTTCGGAAACGCGGCAATCAGCGGGAGTCGGCATGCTGGATCTCGAGCGGGACGTTGGAAGTTGGAACGATTCAAACGAGGTGCCGTGCGGCTCCCCGTGGAGGGGCGGATGGTAGCGTGGAGAGTCCGGGCGAGAATTGCGAAGAAATTGTTTAGGACGCGATTGCAGAGGCTGAGAGTCAAAGTTATCGTTCGTCGCGGTGCATCGCTGCGAGCCTCACGGCAAGCGCCGATCCGCCTTACTGCAGACTGTCTTCCCCGACTTTCTTCCCCCGACATTCTTCTTTTGACTTTCTCCCTCTGGAATGCGCCGACGCCTTCGTGCACGCCGGCGCGTTCTTTTCTCCGGGCTTTCGAGTCGATGGGCGTTGGGGCGTACGTTCGCAGCGCCGCCTCGAAGCGAGTGCCACGGAGTTCGCGAGGTTCACCGGGATGAATTGCGGGGTGCCGTACTGGATGCCACGCGGGGTGCCCCACATGTTGCCAAGCGTCTGCGGCTGATCTCCTCGCAACAGGGTTCACCCTACTTGGCGCGATCTTGTGGCAATCGTGCTGCAATCTCGGCTCGTGGTAGACTCAGGTTCCGGTCGCGGGGCGGCCGTGTGCGGGGGTGTGGTTCCTTCGCGTGGCGTGTCACAGAGAGTTCTTTCGTGGAGGGTTGGCTTCGTTTGGGTCGTGCGCGTTGTGGTTGCTGAGATCACGGTTCTCGTGATCGAAAGTGCAACGGAGGCGCTCGGTCTTGGAAGTCATTTCGTCGTGCAACCTGAGATCTTGCTCACTCTGTCCGCCGGGTCGGTCGCTCCACTCATCGCTGAGAAGGATCCGCGCTGCCCATCGGTTTTCGCCGTGCCGCAATTTGTGGCCACCGACCTCCAACTTCGCGGGTTGAATCTTCCTGCATCGATGCTTTCTGGGTTTGGCGTCCCGGAGATCGATCGATTCCGTGATGAGGCAGATCGGGCACATTGCCCTGTGCTGCTGCTGACGGAAGAACCTCCGATCGACTTCACCGATCGCGGGGCGCTCTTTGCGAAGTCGCGCGATCGCCTTTCGCGTTTGGCGCTCGCAGCGAATCGGCTTGGTTGTCCTTCGATCGCTGTCCGTGCGGCCGCAGTTGATACCGACGCGGCCTTCGAGGCGACCGTGTTGGGCGTCAAGACCATTCTCAAAGACATCGATCGATACGAACTCAATCTGTTGCTCGCGCCGCATGAAGGGCTCACGTTCGACCCAACGCGGCTGACGGATCTCATCAAAAAGATCGGTGGCTTCCGTATCGGGAGTTACCCAAGCTTCGCGCATGCGCACGCAACCGGCGATGTCGAGAAAACCTTGCGAAAACTCGCTCCCTACGCGCCTGCGATTTGCGCAAGCGTGCGTGGTTTTGCGAAAGACGGCACCCACGACGGCTTCAGCCTTGAGGTCTGTGTCGAGAGCGTTCGCAGCGTTGGATACGGCAACACGCTTGCGCTCGACTTTGTTGGTACGGGCGACGATGCGGACGCGAAGAAGGTGAAGAAGAGCGCGAAGAAATCCTCTGTCGACATCGTCGCGGAACTCGACATGGCGCGCCGCGTCCTCGAAGCGGCAACGATGGAACCGGAACTCGACGAAGATGTTGAACTCGTCGAAGAGGAGGAGTGAGTGAGCGTCGTGGCTGCGATCGCTGAGTTCATCGTCACGATCGACGGGCCCGCAGGGACGGGCAAGTCGACGGTGGCGCATCGTCTCGCGCGGCGCCTCGGGCTCGAGTTCCTCGATACCGGCGCGATGTACCGCGCGGCGGCGTTGCGTGCCCTCGAACTTGGAATCAATCCGGCCGACGGCGAACGCGTTGCTGCGCTCGTCCGTGATCTTGAGATCCGCTTTGATTGGCGTTGCGATCCGCCAGATCTCTTGGTTGATGGCGAGTCGGTTGGCGACCGCATTCGCACGCAAGAAGTCACGCGCGCGGTCAGCGCTGTGGCATCGAATCCAATCGTGCGCGCCGCTATGGTTGAAGCGCAGCGCGAAATCGCCAGTTTGCATCCGCGACTCGTGACTGAGGGCCGCGATCAGGGTTCCGTGGTTTTCCCCGATGCGCACGTGCGGATCTATCTCGACGCGCGGCCAGAAATTCGCGCGCGGCGTCGCGTCGAACAGCTCGCCACCAAGGGCATCGTGACGTGCGAAGCCGAAGTACTCGCGCAGATTCTTGAACGTGATCGCAGCGACTCTTCGCGCCGTGATGGGCCGCTGGTTTGTCCGCACGGTGCCGATGTTGTGGATACGAGCGATATCGATATCGACGATGTGATCGATCGTCTCGAGTCGATCGTTCGCGAGCGTGCAGGTGCCGCGCTTCGAAACGCACATCGCACGCAGAGCAGTGGCGGCAATGTTGGCGGCAGCGCGTGTGGCGATGGAGCGACGGCTCCGTGAGTCCGATTCCGAACCCGTTGGCGTTTCGGCGCCGCGTGCCCGGGCGTTCATTCGTGCGCGCCGCGTGGTGGGATTTCTGCGCGTTTCTCTGCTGGAGTGCGCTCAAGATCTGTTACGGGCTTCGTCGATTGCATCGCGAACGCGTCCCCAAAACGGGCGGCATTCTCGTCATTTCGAACCACCAGTCGTTCCTCGATCCCATGGTGAACGGCGTGACGGTGTGGGATCGACAGTTCACCGCGCTCGCGCGTGACTCGCTCTTTGTCGGACCGCTCGGTTGGATCATTCGATCGGTTTCCGCTCGACCGATTCGACGCGAGGGTGGCGATCTCGAAGCGATGAAGGCAGCACTCGCAGAGTTGGAGGCGGGCCGCGTCGTCATCCTCTATCCAGAAGGCACGCGATCTCTCGATGGCGAGATGATCGACTTCAAGCGCGGCGTGTTACTGCTCGTCAAAAAGGCGAAGCCCACGATTCTGCCGATGGCGCTCGACGGCACGTTCGACGCGTGGCCGAAAGGCCGGAAATTCCCGCGTTTGCGCGGCAAAGTCGTCTGTGTGTGTGGTGAACCGATG
Source organism: Phycisphaeraceae bacterium (assembly GCA_040380385.1). Classification (GTDB taxonomy): domain Bacteria; phylum Planctomycetota; class Phycisphaerae; order Phycisphaerales; family SM1A02; genus QWPT01. Next base: position 9,009 of record JBEIJG010000087.1, read on the forward strand.
TCGGGCGAAGAACTCGCCAAACTCGACGGCGCGCAGGCACTCGCAGCGATGCGTGATGCAGTCGTGCGGCTTCACGACGAAGCGCGCGCCGAGCGGCGGCGGTGGAGTGGAGAAGGTCCATGACTGCCGACTCGATCGATGGTGGGTTCGCGAGGGATGGTGGCTTGAGGCACACTGCGCGCGAGGCTGCCACCGACATCGCGCGTGCACTCATGGATGCGGGTTACACGGCGTATTTCGCGGGCGGCTGCGTGCGCGACGCGCTCTTAGGTCTTGAGCCGAAGGACTACGACATCGCGACGAGCGCAACTCCTGAAGAGGTGAAACAGGTCTTTCCAAAGGCGCGTGGCGTTGGTGAAGCGTTCGGTGTGATGCTCGTGCGAAAGGCGACGCACACGATTGAAGTGGCGACCTTTCGCGAGGATCTCGAATACCTCGACGGCCGGCGTCCAACGGGCATTCGCTTCGCAGATGCACGCGCGGATGCCGAGCGTCGCGACTTCACGATCAACGGGATCTTTCGCGAACCGTTGACCGGCGCGATTGTGGACTTTGTCGATGGCGAGCGGGATGTACGCGCCGGCGTCGTGCGTGCGATTGGCGATCCAAATGCGCGCATTCGTGAAGATCGACTTCGCATGTTGCGCGCCGCGCGATTTGCAGCGCGACTTGAGTTCACCATCGATCCCACGACGGTCGAGGCGATTCGGGCGCACGCAAGCGAACTCGCGTCGGTGAGCCCTGAGCGCGTTGGTGACGAGGTTCGTCGCATGCTCGCGCATCCCAATCGGGTTCGCGCGGTGCAG
>JBEIJG010000088.1:0-9731 GCA_040380385.1 Phycisphaeraceae bacterium
GCCGGCTGCGGCGACAAGTGGACCGCGAAGGAACGCGCGATGTACGCCCTTGCGCCGCGCACCGCCGTGGACGCACTCGCTGAGATCGGTGTCGACCCACGCGACATCGCGCACGTCGTGCTCACGCATCTCCACTTCGATCACGCGGCAGGCCTGACGCGCGAGGACGCGGGCGCGCTCGTCCCCGTGTTTCCGAACGCGCGCGTCCACGTGCAGCGGCAGGAGTGGGTCGACGCGCTCGCGAACAAGAGCACGATGACGCGCACCTACCTGCGCACGCATCTCGATCCGATCGCGTGCGTGGTCGAACTCCACGACGGCATGGCGACTCCGCTCGATCGCGTCGCGCTCATCCCGACGCCGGGCCACACGTGGGGCCACCAGAGCGTGCTCGTCCTTCCTGACCGAAGCGACGCGTCGTCGCCGCCCGTCCTCTTCGCAGGCGACGCATGCCCGACCTTGCACCACGCTCATCCGGCGGCGAGCCTTGGTTACGACATGCTCGCGTACGACGCGATGCTCTCGAAGCGGGAGATTCTCGGGCGTGCCGCTCGTGAAGGGTGGCGACTCGCCTTCGACCACGATCCACAGCACGCATGGGCGCAGGTCATGGAGCGTGACGGTCGAATCGAAGTCCTTCCTGCGCGTTGAGCGCCGCAAGCGCGCATCGACCGCGTTCATCCCGTATCCTGCGCCGATGCGCTTTACTCGCTCTCTCGCCGCGTTTGCGACGACGCTCGCTGCCGCCTCCACCGCGCTCGCGCAGGAGTCGATGCCTCCACCGGAGCCGATCGGCCAACCGACGCCTGGCCCGGTTGTGGGCTACATCGTGATGGCGATCCTGTTCGGCATCATCGTGACCGTTTCGCTGATGCCTTCGAAGCGTTCACACACCGACCTTTGATCGCGTGTAACGGTGTCTTGCCCGCACGTGTCAGAGTCGTGCCCGATGGAGGAACTCCTTGTTGTTGGAGTTCTGCGAAGGTCCTGAGTCTTCGGAGTGGATGCCGTGATGAAGAAGCGACTTCGCCCACTTCCATTGCTCGTCATCGCGAACCTCGCCGCGCTCGGCTTGCTCGCGACGGTCGAGTTGTCGAAGCCGGCAGGTGCGCAGGCGTTCCGGCCGCGCGGGACGTACACCGCAGCATCCGGTCGCATTCCTGGCACCGAGACGCACGCGGTCTACATCGTGGATGAAACGACTCAAGAGGTGATCGCGGTTCAATGGGATCCGCGCTCGCGGCAACTCCAAGGCCTTGGCTATCGCAACATGTCGACCGACGGCGCCGACAGCATGCGGCCACGCTCGAATTGAGCCATTCGGTCCGCCAATTCCCTTCAAACCCCGCCAACGCCCGCCTGACTCGACCCACTTCCCGATGAAAACGACCCACGCCATCCTCGCGACCAGCGCCTTTGCGATCACCGCGCTCGCGATCGTTGAAGCGGGCCGTTTGCATCCTGCGGCGTTCGCGACGCCGATGGCCGCGGGAATGAACACGGGCGACAACGGCGTGACCGTGCTCACCGCGTCGACCGGCCAGGGTCCGGACGAAGCTCCATACGAGGCGCTGTTTGTCCTCGACAATCGCACCGAAATGATCCTCGTCTACGGGATCGAAAGCCCGACCGATCGCCGCCTTGTGCTCCGTTCGGCCGCAAGCCTGCCCGCTCTTTTCCGCGCCGCGCGCGGCGGCTGATCGACAGACGAATGATCAGACGAATTGACGGATGAACGGACGGACGCGATGGATCGACTCCGCGACATTTCTCTCCCCGCGCGTCGACCCGTCGACTCCGTCATGGCGGCGCGCCGTGCCGACAGTTTCGGCAAGCGGTCGATCAAGGCCTCCAGCAAGGAGTTCGCGCTCCGGCTGGCGATTTCGATGACCGATCTGACGACGCTTGAGGGCAAAGATTCGCCCGAGAAAGTTCGATCGCTTTGCCGGAAGGCGATTTCGCCGGCGCCCGTGCTCGATCGGGTCTTGCTCGCGATGGGCGCGGCGCCGGTTCCAAGTGTGGCGGCGATTTGCGTCTACCCAAACCTCGTTGCGGTCGCACGCGACGCCCTCGCGGGGAGTGGTGTGCACATCGCGTCGGTTGCGACGGGTTTCCCAAGCGGCCAGTTTCCACTCGATATTCGGCTCGACGATGTGCGCCGCGCTGTTGGGGATGGTGCGGACGAGATCGACATGGTGATCAGCCGCGGCGCGTTCCTTGCGGGCGAGGATGCGCTCGTCGCCGACGAAATCGCGCGCGTCCGTGAGGCTTGCGGCCCCGCGCACCTCAAGATCATTCTCGAAACGGGCGAGCTCGAGACGCTCGACGCGGTTCGTTATGCGAGCGACCTTTCGATCCGCGCGGCTCTCGCGGCCGGACCCGCGAAGGACGGCGAAGTGTTCATCAAGACCTCGACTGGCAAGGTCACCCCGGCAGCAACGATGCCCGTGGTGCTTGTCATGCTTGAGGCGATTCGCGATGCGTATCGCGAGACGGGTGTGCGCATCGGGATGAAGCCGGCGGGCGGTATTCGCACGGCGAAATCGGCGATCGCGCAGCTCGTGATGGTGCATGAAACGCTCGGACCCGAGTGGCTCGCGCCGCATCTCTTCCGCTTTGGGGCGTCGACGCTTCTCAACGATTTGCTGCGCCAGCTCGCGCGGTTGAAGCGCGGGGGCTACGCCGCGCGCGACGACTTTGCCGAGGCGTGAACTTTGTTCACCCAACGGTGCACGGCACGTGCCGCTCAGTGCCTGGCACTGCATGGCACGTGCCAGGCACCATACATCGCTTGACACAAATACAGATCAAGCAGTGGTTTATGCTTGCATAACTCTGTGCACGGCACGTGCCGCGCTGTGCCGTGCACTGCACGACACGTGCCAGGCACCAATGCTGGAAGGGCACCGTTTCTCACGGAATCCACTGTGCGGCCACGCCGCCCGATGTCGCATGACTACATCGTGCTCGCGCTCGTTTCGCCCGCTCGGTGCTTCCAACCCATGTTGCCCTACGACCCCTTCGCTCGTGAGCCCTTTCAAGTCCGCGTGCTCGATGAACTCGGTCGCGGCACCTACAGCCGCATCCTGCACGTCGAAAACCTCCAAGCTGATGCGGCTCCAAAGGGGCGATCGCCCGCAGAACTCCCTCCGAGCCGGTGTTTCGCGCTCAAACGCTTTCGCATCGCGCCCAACCTCGATCGGCAGCAGGCCGCACTCATCGAGGGACGCATCTACGCGGAGTTCGATGTCGGCCAGCGTCACGCGCACCCACTTCTGCGGCGCTACTTCGGGCATCACGCAGTGCGTCAGGACGATGGCACCGTGCAACACGACCTCCTCATGGAGGTGATTGACGCGCCACCACCCACGCGTGTGCCGTTCCCAGCCGGCGAAACCGTCGAAATCCTTCGGCATCTCGCCAACGCTGCAGTCGCGCTTCACCGACACGGCTTCGTGCACGCTGGGCTCACGCCGCGGGCGCTTTACCTCACCACACTCGGCCGCCCGCGACTCGGAGGCCTAGCCGACGCAGCACGCATCGGCGAAGTGAAACCTCTGCGCGTCGCGGTTCCGGGGTTCATCGCACCGGAAATCGCCCTCGGAACGCCCGCGACCACGCGCACGACGTCCTTTCTCTTCGCATCGCTCGCGTACGTCATGCTCGTCAACCGCTTCCCGCAAGCCGTCCGCCTGACGGGGAGCGCCTCGAGCCAGATCACGGACGCGATGATCGGCCCCGACGCGCCGCTCCACAGCCTCGTCGCCGAAGTCCCCGCAGCGCTCGGTGAGTTTGTGCGGCAAAGTCTCGTGGCTGAACCCGCGGCGAGGCCCGAACTTCAGGAACTCCTCGACACGCTGCGTTGGAATGATGCGGAGCAACGTGCGCGCACGCACGCCCCCGATGCACCACGCGCGGAATCGCCGCTTGCGGTGGCGCAGCGGAGTTCGCGCAACCCGCGGCTCCCAGAGTTGCGCAACGACTATGAAGCGCATCGCGTCACGCTCGCGGGCCACGCCTTCGGCTTTCGCGTCGGCCGTTGGCTCGGCGACGGCGCGTGGAGCCGGATTTACCTCGTCGAAAGGCCAAACGATGGCCATGCCTTTGCGATGAAGCACGTCATCGCGTCGCCAACGAAAAGTCGCCGCGCGCACGATCGCCTGCTTGAAGAGTGGAATCGCTGCCGACAGTTGTCCCACCCGAGCCTGCGACGGCTGCACTCGCTCGAATTCGTTGGAGAAGAGGCAGAATCCGCAGCCATTCTTGGACTCGTCATGGAACTCCTCGACGCAACGCCGCTCGAGGAGCGCGCGATGCCGCGCGAGCTCCTGGTTTCAACGCTGCGCGCGGTCGCAAGTGCCCTCGCCTACATGCACAGCGAGGGCCTCGTCCACACGAACCTCAAACCGCGCGCCGTCTTTGTCAGCGAACTCGGGCAAGCGAAACTCGCCGGCACGGGCCAAGCGGTCCCGATGGGCACTGCACTCGAGCGCTCTCGCGTGGTGCCAGGCTTCGCCGCCCGCGAAGTGGTCGCGGGCCGTCCCCTATCGGGGGCGACCGACGCGTTCGCCTTCGCGGCGACCGCCTTCAACCTGACCACGGGCCTTATCGCACCCGAAGCGGCGCAGGTGGAAACCAAGGGCGCACCGATCCCGCCCAATTTCATCGGATCCGATCAACCACTCGACCACTTCGAGCCGATGCTCGGCGAAGCATTCGGTCGCCTCGCGAAACGCGCGCTTCGCTCGAAGCCCGAGGATCGTCCAACACTCGCGGAATTGCGAGACGCGCTGCGCTCGACGTGAGGACCCTCTGAACACGGACTTTGAAACCTCTCCTCCGCCGCAGGCGACCTCAACCGGCGTCCATCGGCATCGTCCGAATGTGATTCGTCGCAGGCCGCGCAGTGGTCGTTTTTCGATGTCATCGAGATTGACTCAGATTGCACAAATTTCCGGACAGCCTACTTTTGAAGCCATTTCCTTCAAATGTGGCAATATCCGGAAGAATCAGCCATTCTGCCCCAAAGCCTCGGAACCGAAGTCCGACTTCGATTATTCTCCGAGCTCATTTCTTCCGGTGGCCACACGCCGCCAAAGCCTCGTCTGGGCTTGCAACCTTTGGTGTGTCTTCATGTCGGTTCGTCGTTTCATTGACTTCGTCCATTCGCTGCATTGGATCGGGCCACGGTGTTCCGGAGGCGCGCGATGAGCACGTCACAAAGCTCCCGACCAGCGGCACAGCGGAAGACCGCGAAGGAACTCTTCGGCTATCGCGTGCGTCGCGTCGTTGGTGATGGCGCACACAGCCGCGTCTATGAAGTCGAAGACACCAAGTCGCACACGGCGTACGCGCTGAAGCACGTCATTTCGGAAGGCGAAAAAGAAGAGCGTTACCTCGACCAACTGCGCGCCGAGTGGCGCGTCGGAAAGGCGCTCAATCACCCCGCGATTCGAAAGCTGATCGCGCTCGAGGGTGAAGGACTGCTCAACAAACTCTTCCGCACGAAGTCGAGTGAACTTGGCCTCGTGATGGAGTTGATCGACGCGCCGCCCTTGAGCGAGCACGTCAATCGCGGCACGCGCCCGTCGATGGCTGCGTGTCTGAAAGTCTTCCTCGACGTCGCGAACGGTCTTCAACACATGCACGAGAAGGGCTTTGTGCATGCGGATATGAAGCCGCTCAACATTCTGTACGACGAAGACCGCCGGTTCACCAAGATCATCGATCTTGGTCAAGCGGTCGACATTGGTACTCAGAAGATTCGTCTGCAAGGTTCGGCCGGATACATCTCGCCAGAGCAAGCGCGCGAGGTGAAAGACCGCCTCTACGCGCCGGTCACCGAACGCACCGACGTCTTCAACTTCGGCGCGACGATGTACGCGATTCTCGCGCGGGGCCTGCTTGCACCGCAGAGCCAACACACGGCGGACAAGCGCATTCGAGTCGAGCCGGATCAACTCGGCCCAAGCCAACTGATGTCGCTTGGAGATCCAGAAATCAAGCGTGATCTTTCTGACCTCATCGCGAAATGCTTGATGGCAGAGCCGGTGGGACGTTGCTCCATGAAGCAGGTCATTCAGGCTCTCATGGGCCTCCAGCCCGCGCCAAGCTTGAGCCGCTGAGTTCGAGACGACACTCTTTAGGCAAGAGAGCTTGAGGCAAGAGAGCTTGAGGCAAGAGAGCTTGAGGCGAGAAAGCCTGCGGGCGCGACGTATCTCGTCGGCGCGAACGCTCGTAGTTCACGCGAGGTTTTCACGCGGGATTGCCAAGCGGAAAGACTGGGCGGAAACCCACGCGGAAAACCACGCGGAAAACCACGCGGAAAACCACGTGTTCCCGCGTCAGAGTTCCGTCGCTGCGCCTGCCCATTCGTCGCTCCACACGGCGTAACCGCCGAGGAACGCGTTGGAGTTCGCGCCGAGGACGCAGCCCGCAGGCACATCTTTGAGAGCCTTTGAGTTGCCGCCACCAAGGACCACGACATCAGGCAACAGCGCCGCGCGCAGGAGTTTCACACACTCCGCAACGTGGCCGCGCCACTTGCGCGTCCCGCTGCGCTCGCGACCGCGAATTCCAACGAAGTCTTCGAACGACTTGCCCTTCTTGTAGGGAAGGTGCGCGAGTTCCATCGGAAGCACTTGTCGGCCAACGACCATCGCGCTGCCAAGGCCCGTGCCAAGGCCAAGGAAAAGCATCTTCTCGTTGGTGAGCCCCGCAGCAACATGCGAGCCGATCGCCTGCATCGCGGCATCGTTGAGGATCTTCACCGGCACACCGAACGCCGCGCGGTAGTCGAAGTCCTTCCAACCTGGCCCAAGATTGACTGGGTCCATCAGTGGACGTCCCGCGCGAATCGGCGTTGGCAAGCCAATCGTGATGCCGTCAACCTTTTCGCCTGCGAGCAGCGTGGGCAGATCCTTCGCGAGTTGCTCGGGGGTGTAGCCCGGACCCGACGGTGCCGCGCGCTTGTCGTCCCAGTGGGCGCAGCGCGCCTTCGCGTTGGTGCCGCCAATGTCGAGCGTGCAAATGATGCGACGCGAACCCACGGCGGACGATGGCGATGGCGCTGAGGATGGCGACGAGGATTGAGACTGGGCAGACATGCGCAGAGTGTCGGCAAAAAGAACCGCGAGGGTTCAGCCGCGCGGCGTGGAGAAACGGATTTCGAGAAGAAGCGAAGTTGGACGCGATTGGACTTCGGCGCGTCGCGACTTTTGCGCGGGATTACGCAGACTTCTTCCGCACAGGAAGCTGGACTTCCGACCACTTCACGCGGTTCGCGATGTAGGGCCCGTTGTAGTGGAACGCACGCACGTCGCCCGCAATCTCGTACTCAGGATGTTCCTTGAGCCAGTCGTGAAGGAGTCCGAGCCCCTTCTCAACGACACCTGTGCCGTACGGCCCGTTCATCCCAATCGAGAGCACCTCAACCTCCGGGCGATCGGTGATGAGGACGCTGCCGTCCTTCCCCGTTGGGGCGAGTTCCGCGGTGCGATAGAGGAAGCTCATCGTCCACGACATCGACGACTTCTGCTCGCGCTTGCCGGTCGCGGGATCGAACATGTCGCGATAGTCCATCTCGACAGGACTCGTCATCGCGATGTCCTTCTTCTTGATGTGATTAAACAGCGGGAAAAAGCCCATGTTCATGCCGCTCGCAGGCGAACCCGACGATACGAACTCCGCGCGGCGGACCGACGGGTAACGCTTGAGATCAATCGCGCCGGGCGGCGTTGGCTCCGGGTAGCCCGCAGGAAGCGGCGACTCGATGCGCGACGGTCCGAAGCGGTAGACGCCGTCGATGATTTCGATCGACGCTTCCTTGTCGCCACCGACGCGGGTGATGAGGCTCGGCGTGCGCACGGCGTTGGTGGACTCCGCGCCCGGCTCTGACGCGCGACCCGAATGGCCTGGAACCGAGTGACCCGAGTACGCCGGTTCGGCTGCCGCGGCGGCGACGGCTTCCTTCGACGCGGGTGCGGATTCTTCAGTCACTACGCCAGGGGAAGACGGTTGCGAGGTCGTCGCGTTCCCCTTCACCGGCTCCGGAATCTTGTTCGGATCGCTTTCAAACGAGGCGCAAGCAGCGAGTGGCAGCGTGACGAGTGCAGCGAGGCTTTGGAAGAATCGAGTCATGCGGCGGGCTTCGCCAAGACCCGCATGCGAGATTCGTCGCTCGCAAAAAGGCGCGCGACCGCACCCCCGCCCCTGCGCCGTTAGACTCGCTTCCGTGACGACCTCACCTTTTGCCTACGCCCCCGCACCTGAAAGCGTGCGACCCACGCTCAAAGCCTCGTACGGGCTCTTCATCGGAGGCTCGTTCGTCGAGCCGAAGTCCGGAAAGTACTTCGAGTCGATCAATCCAGCGACTGAAGAACCGATCGCAAAGGTCGCAGCTGCGGGCGAGGAAGACGTCGCGCGCGCGGTCGCTGCGGCGCACAAGGCGTTTCCGAAGTGGTCGAAGACGAAGCCTTCTGAACGCGCGAAGATTCTCTTCCGAGTTGCGCGCCGCATTCAAGAGCGCTCCCGCGAACTCGCCGTCCTTGAGTCCATGGACGGCGGCAAGCCGATCAAAGAATCGCGCGACGAAGATCTGCCGCTGGTCGTGCAGCACTTCTTTCACCACGCCGGTTGGTGCGACAAACTCGCATATGCCTTCGCCGGCGCGACACCGAAACCACTCGGCGTCTGCGGCCAGATCATTCCGTGGAATTTCCCGCTGATGATGGCGGCGTGGAAACTCGCGCCAGCGCTTGCTTGCGGCAACACCTGCGTCTTGAAGCCTGCGGAAACAACGCCGATGACGGCGCTCTTCCTCGCGGAGATTCTCGCGGAGTGCGGTGTTCCTGATGGCGTTGTGAACATCGTGACTGGCGGACCCGATGCCGGACGCGCGATCACCGCACTTGCGGGAAAGAACGGCGGCAAACTCGGCATCCACAAGATTGCCTTCACAGGCTCGACCGAAGTCGGCAAGGCGATTGCGAAAGCCGTCGCGGGAACCGGCGCGAAACTCACGCTCGAACTCGGTGGTAAGAGTCCAAACATCGTCTTCCGTGACGCTGCACTCGATCAAGCAGTCGAAGGCGTCGTCAGCGGCATTTGGTTCAATCAAGGCCACGTCTGCTGCGCGGGTTCGCGGCTCTTCGTCGAAGAATCGATCCATGATGATTTCCTCGCGCGGCTCGAGCGACGCATGCAGCAACTTCGCGTTGGTGACCCGCTCGACAAAAACACCGATGTCGGCGCGATCAACTCAAAGTCGCAACTCGAAACGATTCAACACTACTTGAAGGCTGGTTCCGACGAAGGTGCTCAGAAACTCGAGGTTTCTTGCACACTTCCGAAGAAGGGCTACTGGTGTAAACCCACGATTTTCACTGGCGTTCAACCATCACACACGATCGCACGCGAAGAGATCTTTGGCCCAGTGTTGAGTGTGATGACGTTCCGCACGCCTGAAGAAGCGGTGCAACGCGCAAACAACACGACGTACGGATTGAGCGCAGGCGTGTGGACTGAAAAGGCCGCGCGTGCTCTCGAAATGTCGAACCGTTTGACTGCGGGTGTTGTGTGGCTCAACACGTTCAATCGCTTCGATGCGAGTGCGCCGTTTGGCGGCTATCGCGAGTCGGGCTTCGGTCGTGAAGGTGGACGACAAGGACTTTCCTCGTACGTCAAAGTCGGAGGTGCGCGATGAGTGCGACGAAAGACTCGACACGCGTCGA
>JBEIJG010000089.1:0-9685 GCA_040380385.1 Phycisphaeraceae bacterium
AGGTTTAGCCCAAGGTTTAGCCCAAGGTTTAGCCCGAGCTTCGGCCACGTCTCAGCGAAACGAGCCGCGCTTTCTCAAAATCGTGCAGGCTGTCGCAGCCCGAAGCAGTCGGTCGATGCGCTCGTGCCGTGCGCAGATCTGAGTCGGTGTGCAGTTTCTCGCCGCGGCGTTACCCGCTCTTGCGCATCCACTCTTCTTCAAGATCGGATTGCTCGCGACCGAGTTCATCGCGGCGGTTCAGCAACTTCTTCGTTTTCTCTGCGTCGCTCGCCGTCTTCGGATCGGCGAACTCGAAGTCGACTTGCATCAACTCGCGGCCGATCTCCGAGATGCGCGCTTCGATCTTCTCAAGCGCGAGATTCGAGTACTTGCTTCGCTGCTTGTTGCCGCTCGGCTTGGAGTTCGACGGCGTTGTGGGCGCGGGCTTCGTCGCCGCGGTTGCGCCGGAATGCTCTGAAGGCGACTTGGTGGGCGTCGACTGCTTGGTCGCAAGCTTGGGCGCTGCTTTGGAGTCAGGCTTTTTCGCACGGGCCGCGGCCTCGGCGGCCTCGGCCTTTTGCTTTGCTTCCCAATCGCGGTAGGAACCATCGAAGACGCGCGTATTGCCTTCGCCATCGAGCACAACCAGTTTGTCGCACACGTCGTCTAAAAGCGCGCGGTCGTGCGAAATCAACAACAGCACGCCGCCGTGTCCGCCCTTACCGCCGACCTTCGTGCGATCGACATCACCAAACTTGTCGAGCGCTTCTTCGAGTCGCTCGGCGCTAGGAATATCCAAGTGATTCGTCGGTTCGTCGAGGACGAGCAAGTTCTTCGCGCTCGCGATGAGCGACGCGAGCACGAGGCGTCCGCGCTCGCCGCCCGAGAGATCGCCAATCGCTTTATCTTGTTCTTCGCCGGTGAAAAGGAACGCGCCCGCAAGGTTGCGCGCTTCTTGTTCGCTTGCGCGGGGTGCCCCTTCAAGCGAACGGATCGTGTTCTGCAGAAACTCCCACGCGAGCACACTGCGATCGATGTGATCCTGCGTCTGGCGGAACCAACCGATCGAGAGGCGCGGTGAACGCTTGATCTCGCCCGAATCACTCTCGAGGTCCCCGAGCAACGTGCGGACGAGTGTCGTCTTTCCAGCGCCATTGGGGCCGATGATGCCAATGCGATCACCGGGCCGCGCGGAGAGCGAAAGGTTGCGGAAGCACACGCGATCACCGAAGGATTTCGAGATGTTCTCGGCGACGAACGCGAAGTCGCCCATCGTGGGCGGATCGGGCAGATCGAGATTCATCACGCCCATTTCCGCGTGCTTCTCGACGAGGGCTTCTTCCTTGAACCGCTCGAGCCGCGTCTCGCGTCCGCGCGCTTGCTTCGCGCGCTGGCCTGCGCGGTAGCGATCGATGAACGCTTGTTCTTGGCGAATGCGATCTTGCTGCTTCTCGTGTTGGCGTTCGACGGTCAGCATGCGCTCGGCGCGCAGTGCGCGGAATGCCGCGTAGTTTCCTGGGTATTCGCGCAAAACGCCGCGATCGATTTCGATGATGCGATTCGTCACTCGGTCGAGCAACCATCGGTCGTGCGAGATCAAGACGACCGAACCCTTGAATTCGTCGGCGAGGAATTCTTCGAGCCAACGACGACCTTCGATGTCGAGGTGGTTCGTTGGCTCGTCGAGGAGCAGGAGATCGGGGCTTGAGAGCAGGAGCCGCGCGAGACCGAGGCGAGCCTTCTGTCCGCCGGAAAGACCTTTGATGGGAAGTTCGAAATCGTCGTCGGTGAAACCAAGCCCGTGGAGCGCGGCATCGATCTTGTGATCAATCGCGTAGCCGCCGGCAGCGTCAATCCGCTCCTCGATCGCGACCTGACGAAGCATCAACTTTTCGAGTTCATTCGGCTCCGCCGTCGCCATGCGGTCGTAGACCGACTCGAGCTCTGCCTTGAGCGCCTCGATCGCGGCGAATGCTTCGGCCGCCGCGCCGCGCAGGGTCTTGTCTTGCGGAAGTTTTGGATCCTGCTCGAGGTACCCGATGCGCACCGTGCGCGCGATTTGCACCTCGCCGTCGTCAGGCTTCAGCAGCCCCGCGATCAATTTGAACAGCGTGCTCTTTCCGCAGCCGTTGCGACCGACGAGACCAATGCGCTCGCCCTCGTGGATGGAGCCGCTGACGCCATCAAGGAGTAAACGAGTTCCGTGACCGAAGCGAAGATTGGCAAGGGTGACAAGCGACACGAGCGGGAGCCTCAAAGCGGTGATCGAAACGCGCATCTTCCCGCGCGATCAACGGGTACGGATTGGCGCAAAAACGCGAAGGGGAGCGTAGCAGCGCTGCGTCAAGTTCGCCGATACCGTCGATCTCGCACGTTTCGCGCTGACGTTCGCCTCGAAGGTTTCGTTTGGACGCTACCCGTCGCGTGGCGCGACTCGTCGCGCATGTTCACGGTGCTTGCGGTTTATGGCGCTTTCGGAACCGGAAGGCCGCGCCATTCCCACACCCACGCGACGAGTCGTCGATCGCGCGGAGGGAGGATCGCGCAGAAAATAAAGCCTGCGAGCGAGGGTGCCACGACAGCAGCGACGGCGGCGAAACAGCAAAGAAGCGTGCCGCCGAGCAGTGCAAAGTGTGCGTAGTTCGCCTCGAGCACCGCATCTTGCCAGGTCATGCTCATGCGGCCGATAGTTGCAAAAAACTGTGAAGGGCCGGCAATGACAACGCATCCGAACGTGACTGGGAGGAAGCCTGCGAGCGCGCGTTGATAGAGCGGACGCCGCAACGCAATCATCCCGAGGATGAGCGAGAAGGGAACGATGAGCACGCTGCCGAGAAAGAGAAACGTCGCAAAGGGAACAAGTGCGGACAGTGACCAACGCGAGGCGGCGAGCGCTTCGGTGCCCGCGTCGCTCGCGAGCCACGCTTGATCGACCGTGTTCCATGTCGTCATTGCGTTTGGATCGTCGTGTTGTGGATTGGCCGCGATGAAATTTTGGTACACCACATCGGACGAGATCGTGGAGGCCGACATCGCAGAAGCCGTGAGGAATCCGCCGCCTGCGCCTGCGAGAAGGACGATGATCACGAGCAACGTCGCAACGAGGCCAGATGCGACCACCGTCTTCATGCGTTGAAGCCACGGCGTCGCGCTTGGGTATTCCATGAGCGCCGTCGCCATGCCGCATTCGCCGCAGCGAACATAGAGGAGCCCGGTCGTCGGCTCGCGCTCGATCGTGCGACCAAGCAGCGGATGCAAGCAATGCGTGCACGTGCGATCGCCGGTGAGCGTCTCGCGGGGCGAGATCGTGGTTGAGGTCGTGGTTGAGATCGTGGTTGAGGTCGTGGTTGAGATCGTGGTTGCATCACAATCGGCAGAAGTTGTGGGTGCAGCGTCGGTCATGGGGTGTGAGAGACTGAGTGATGAGGCTGTCGCGCAGGCGCGAGACCGCGGAGTCGGTCGGCGTTCGCGCGAAAGTGTCGCCGCAAGATCGCGCGCGAAATGCGGTCGGCGAGCGGTTTCAAGAGAAGCGCCAAGCACACGCTCATCAACACAGGAATCGCGAGATACGCGAAGTAGGTTGCGAAGCCCATCTTGGTATGAACCTCTCTGAGGAAATACGAGATTTCGCGGTACTGCGGCGTCATTCCCAACACGATGAGCGTCATCGGTACGGGAAGCGCGCCGAGGAGCCACGCGCATGCGAGCCTTGTTGAGAGATCGCGATGCGGCGCGAAGAGCACAGCGGAAACCGCTGCGGACAGCGCCATGAATCCGCCGAGAAGGAAGACCAACGCGATCACTTCTGGGCCGTTGCCCTTGGTGATCGGCGTTGCGAAGAACGAAGCTTCGTTGCCGAGAATCACAGCGTAAATCGACGCAAGAAGCCCTGCGAGTTGCCCACACGCGAGCGCGACGCCGAGACGGAGATTCAACGCACGGGTTCGCGCCCAGAGACGGAATGCCTCGCGTCCTCGACGTGGGCTCCAGCGCACCGTGGTACCGCAACGCGGACAACGCGCAACCCACATCGCGACCGACGGCGCGAACGAGCGCGTCGTCGCGTCGAGCGGTTTTCCGCAGCGGGCGCAAGCATGCGAGAGCATGCGCGCAGGATAGCCGAGGATTTCCGCGATCCGCGACGATGTCGCGTGGGCGTACACTGCGCGCCCGCTTTCAACAGGCTTTCGCACATTGGTCAGAGCGATTGCCTGCGATTTTCTATGAACGATCCCGCGCTCCGCCGTCGCCGCTTCGCCTACCCCATCGTCACGCTGTGCGTGGCAGGGCTCATTTGGCTCTTCTCAACAGGTCGGATTTCTGTCGAGCCGCAAGTTGAACCTGAGATCTACGAGAAGTTTGTGGAAGAAGTCGTGACATCGGCGCGTGAGGGTGCGGGGCCGCTCGCCGAGAGCGATGACTTGATTGCGAAGAGCTGGCGCACCCTTGCGCCGGAAGCGTTGCGAGCGAAGGACGGCGGATTATTCCAAGTGCGATTTGTGCCGGCGGAAGAGGCGAACGACGAGGTTGTTCGAGATGCACTCGCGGGCTCGCCTGTGGAAGTGCGATTGGCAGGCGGTGCAACGGAAGGGCGCGGCGTCTATCTCTACGTGCGATTTGTGGATGGCAAAGCGCGTGTTGTCGGAGTTGGTGTGATCACCGCTGCAGCAGATGACGTGGGAAGTCGGTGAGTGACGTGGGAAGTCGGTGAGTGACGTGGGAAGTCGGTGAGGGACGTGGAAAGTCGGTGAGGGACGTGGAGAGTCGGTGAGGTATCTGCGATGAAGATTTGGATCAACGGGAAGTTTGTCGAACCACAAGATGCGCGCGTCGGCTATTTCGACGGCGGTTTTCAGCATGGAATTGGGCTTTTCGAAACGATGATGGCGCGCGGCGGCGCGGTATTGCGCCTCGAAGAGCATCTGACGCGCCTCGAAGAAAGTGCACGCACGCTCAAGTTGTTCGATCAATTGCGCGTCGAAGCGCTCGGCGAAGCGGTGCAGTTTTGCGTGCAGGCATTCGCGAAAGAGAGTGGAAGTAGCGACGCGCGCATACGACTGACGGTGACTGGCGGCGATCTCGGAAAGCCGTTCGCTGGCGCGAATGCCGCGGGCGGCACTGCGAGTGTTCCAGATCCGACCGTTGCGATCCACGTGCAACCACCAACGCGCTACCCCGAGGAGTTTTTCTCGAAGGGCGTTGCAGTGAGCGTGGCTGAATCGCGGGCAAATCCGTTTGATCCTTTCGCCGCGCATAAGACGCTCTCGTATTGGCCGCGCATTCAAGCGCTGCGCACTGCGTCGGCTGTCGGCTGTGCAGAAGCGCTGTGGTTTTCGGTGACGAATCACTTGGCGAGCGGGAGTGTGTCGAGCGTGTTCCTCGCGAAACGCGGGCGACTTCTCGTGCCGTTTGCGCGCGGTGAAGAGCTCGCGGGTGCGCGCCCTTCGGCAGTGCTCCCGGGTTGTACGCGCGCTGCGGTGATTCTCTGGGCCGAGGGCTCAGGCGTCGGGGGTTTAGGCATTGAGGTCGAGCGCAGAGATCTCACGATTGACGATGTGCTCAGCGCGGACGAGATTTTCCTGACCAACGCGAGCTGGGGCGTGCTGCCTGTCGTGCGCGTTGAGCAGCACGAAGTCGGCGGTGGTGTTCCTGGAAATCTTGCGCGCGCGATGCGGGAGAAGTGGCTCGCATGAACGGGGCCCCTAATGGAGCATCGAATGGAGCGTCAGGCGGCGGACCGAGCGGCTTTCCTGGCGGATTCCCTGGTGGATTCCGCGTCTTCACCGTCGGTCGCGATACCGCGAGCCGATTTCGTGTGAAGCCGCCGTGGCGTGCGCGACCGAATGCAGGCCCGATCGAGCGCGCGTTCGTCGCATTGTTGACGTTTGTGCTCGCGTTGCCGGTCGCGATACTTCTTCTCGCACTCGGCCTCGCGTTGCTGCTCGCGTTTCTCGGCTGCGCTGCAATCTTTGTGGCGCTCGGAATTGCGATGTGGATTGTGCGACGCGTCTTCGGTGTTGGCGTTGGTGCCGGCGCGGGTGGCGGTCCGGCGCGATCTGGTGTTCGCATTCGTCGCGTCGACGACGATGCGTTCGGTGGCGGTACCGCGAGCGAGCGTGGTGACGGCCGTGAAAACGTGCGCGTCCTTCCGCGTCAAGACCCTGAAGCGTGATTTTGCAACACGACTTCGTTTTCGAAGTCGCACAGTTCTTCGCGTTCTTCGCGTTCTTCGCTGCAGGCGCGCTGCCGAGCGCGCGATACCTTGGAAAATCCGGGACTTCGCGTGCAGATCGGTCGATCGTTGCGAGCGAATTCGTACGATGCGACCCACGCGGCGAAGTCCGTGTGATGCGCGGTGCGCGCGGCGGAGTCCGCGTGGTGCGTCATACGTGGTGCGTCATGCGTGGTACGTCATACGTGGTACGTCATACGTGGCGGCGTCTGCTTTTCCGAGTTTCGCGAGGCTGAACGATGGCTGAAGGTACAGCACCAGTTGCGGACGGCGAACCCGTCTTCGCACATCTCCACCTACACACCGAGTACTCGCTGCTCGACGGTGGCAACACCATCGATCGACTGCTCAAGCGGGTGAAGGAACTCGGCATGCACGCGGTCGCGGTCACCGACCACGGCAACATGTTCGGCGCGATGGAGTTCTACATGAAGGCCAAGGATGCGGGCGTGAAGCCAATCCTTGGTATCGAGGCGTACGTCGCCGTCGATCGCGACGGGAAGTGGGGCGACCGCCGCGACAAGACCCACACGGGCGAGAAGGACGGCGGCTACCACCTCGTGCTGCTCGCCGAAAACATCGCGGGCTGGCGCAATCTCCTCAAGCTTTCGTCGGATGCGTTCCTCAACGGCTTCTACTACCGCCCGCGCATGGACAAGTCGACCTTGTCGCAGTGGGCCGACGGCATCATCGCGATCAACGGGCACCTTGGCTCTTCGATCGCGACCTACCTCACCGACTTCGTTCGCTCTGGGAAAGACCCGGTGCATTGGAAGCGCGCGGTTGAAGAAGCGCGCTGGCACGCGGAGATCTTCAAGCCAAATGAGCAGGGCGAACCACGCTTCTTCATCGAGTTGCAGCGGCATGTGCCCGAGCAAGAAGAGATCAATCCGTGGCTGCGCAAACTTGCTGCCGAGCTCGATTTGCCGCTTGTCGTCGACAACGACGCGCACTTCTTGCGACGCGAAGATCATGATGTGCACGACACGCTTTGCTGCATTTCGATGCAGAAAAACAAGGATGACGCGGCGCGTCTCAAGTATCCCGAGTCGCTCTATGTGAAGAGTCCCGCCGAAATGAAGGCGCTCTTCCCTGAGGATCTCGAAGCGATCGCAAACGCGGGCCGCATCGCCGCGCGCTGTGATGTGAAGTTGCCGAAAGGCGAGAATCATGCGCCCGTCGTGAAGGTGCGTCACCCGGGACACGGACCCAAGTACGACCCCGCGAAAGATGGCGATCTCACCGAGTGGTTCAAGGCGTACTGCCGTCTCATCGAGACGCTGCCGTTCGATGCAACGAAGGACGCTGAGTCGCCCGCGGATCTCAAAGCGAGTTGTGATCGTGCGCTGCGTGATCTCTGCGAAGCGGGCGCGATTTGGCGCTACGGCGCCGATGGCATCACGCCGCAAATTCGCGCGCGACTCGAGCGCGAACTCAAGATTCTCGCCGACAAATCGATCAGCGCGTACTTCCTCATCGTGTGGGACTTCGTGAACTGGGCGCGCCAGCGCGGCATTCCAGCGAATGCGCGTGGCTCGGGCGTTGGCACGATGGCGGGGTACGTGTTGGGCCTCTCGAACGCATGCCCTGAGAAGTACGGGCTCCTCTTCGAGCGCTTCACCGATCCCGATCGCTCGGAGTATCCCGATATCGATATCGATATCTGTCAAGACGGCCGCGGCGCCGTCATCGACTACGTGCGCAAGAAGTACGGCCACGTCGCGCAGATCATTACGTTCGGTCGTTTGAAGGCGAAAGCCGCGGTCAAAGACGTTGCCCGCGTGATGGGCCTCACGCCGGCGGAAGGGCAGCATCTTGCGAACCTCATTCCCGCCGAACTCGACATCACGATCGAGGAGGCGATTGCGAAGGAGCCGCAGATTGCGCAGATGATCTCGGCGGATCCGCGCGTTTCACGCGTCTTCGATCATGCGCGCGGGCTCGAGGATCACGCGCGCAACCAAGGCGTGCACGCGGCAGGCGTGATCGTCGCGACGCGTCCGCTCGACGACATTGTTCCGCTCTGCCGCGCGGCTGGCGGGGCAGAAGAAGCGGTGACGCAATGGGACGGACCGACGTGCGAGAAGGTCGGTCTTCTCAAGATGGACTTCCTCGGGTTGCGCACGCTCTCGACGATCGAGTTCGCGAAGAAGCTCATCCGCGACACGCTGTCGACGGAAGAGATTCATCGCGCCGTCGGGCGCACGCCACCGAAGAAGGGCGATGCCACGGCCGCGACGCTCGCAGATCCGCTGGACCTCGATCGCATTCCTCTCGATGACAAGCGCGTGCTCGCGCTCTTTACGCGCGGCGACACCAACGGCGTGTTCCAGTTTGAATCGGGCGGCATGAAGAAGCTGCTCGTCGACATGAAGCCCGACCGACTCGAGGATTTGATCGCGGCAAACGCGCTCTTCCGACCGGGTCCGATGGACCTCATCCCAGATTACAACGCGCGCAAGCACGGCCGCCAGGCTGTGCCGAAGGTGCACGATGTTGTTGAGCGTTTCACAGCTGAAACCTACGGGATCATGGTGTATCAGGAGCAGGTGATGCAGGTGCTGCACCACCTTGGCGGTATTCCGCTGCGCGAAGCGTATTCGGTGATCAAGGCGATCTCGAAGAAAAAGCAAGATGTCATCAACGGCGCGCGTGCGAACTTCGTGAAGGGCGCGGTCGAACGCGAGCTTCCGCAGGCGAAGGCCGAGGAACTCTTCGAACTCATCCTCAAGTTTGCAGGTTACGGCTTCAACAAGAGTCACTCGACTGGTTACGCGATCATCGCGTATCAAACCGCGTATCTGAAGACATACTTCCCAGCGCACTACATGTCGGCGGTGCTTTCGTTCGAAAGCCAAGCGCGCAAGATCGAAGAGTGGTCGGTCTATCTCGATGACTGCCGCAAACTCATCTATCCCGATCACAGCGCGGAGAAGCGCCACATCGGCGTCGAAGTTCGGCCGCCCGATGTCAATCTTTCCGAAGAGGATTTCGCGGTCGTCTTCGCGCCAGGCGAAAAAGTGCACGCGTGGGGCGGCCACATTCGCTTCGGACTCAAGGCGATCAAGGGAATCGGCGCTGGCGCGATCCGCGCGATCATCGAAGAACGCCGTAAAAGCGGGCCGTTCAAATCGATCTTTGATTTCTGCGAGCGTGTCGATGCGCGCTCGATCAATCGCTCGGGTCTCGAAGGACTCGTGAAGGCAGGTTGTTTCGATTCGCTGCACGGAACCGAGCAGCGCGCCGCGATGGTTGCGAGTCTTGAGAGTGCGATTTCCGCGGGGCAAAGCCTCGCGCGCGATCGCGCGGGCGGGCAGGAGACTTTCTTCGGTATGTTCGAAGCGGCCGCGACGAAGACCGAGAGCGCAGCCGCAGCGGTGCAACTTAAGAAGGTCGCGCCGTGGGAGCCGATGGAGGCACTCGGCTACGAGAAGGAAGCACTCGGCTTCCACGTGTCGGGCCACCCGCTCGACA
>JBEIJG010000090.1:0-9634 GCA_040380385.1 Phycisphaeraceae bacterium
CCTCATGACCAAGGTTGCGCCGCTTTACGCCGATCGTCCGGGTGGATACACCCGCATCATCAAGCTGGACAAGCGTCGCGTTGGTGATCAGACCGATCTCTGCATCCTGCAACTCGTCGGCAAGGAAGAGGGCCCGCAAGTCAGCGGTCGCCGCTCGAACCGCCGCCGCGTGGCTGACAAGCGCACGGCGTACGCCGCTGAAGCACGCAAGAAGGCTGCAGAGCCCGCGAAGGCCGAGTGATTGCTGATGCGTTGCGGCGATGAGCCGTATTGCTGGTGATCTGCTGCGCTTCGCAAACTGCGCTTGCTCCGTCAAGCCCTTCCAGTCCTGCTTGAATTACATTGAATCGCATCGCTCCGTGCACCGCGCGGGGCGATGTCTTTTGAGGTCACACGGACGGGTGTAGCTGTACGTGACGCGACGGTTTTCAACTCACACGACGCGGCAGCGCCCGCCCGCGAGCCTCGAGCCCGCCCACGACTCAATCCGTTCGAAGAACGCGAGATCCGCTTCGTTCGCGGCGCGGATCACGGCCATGGTTTCCGCGTCGAGCGGTGCGCCGCGCGTACCGTCGGTTGCATTGAGATGAGCGATCGCGGGTTGTGGTGGGGGCGTGTTCGTTGAAGGGTCGCCTGTTTCGGCGCGAAGCCATCGCAGCGCGCGAGTGACGAGACTTTCTCCGCCCGGGTGCTGCTCTTGCGTTGGCTTCTCTTGCGTTGATTTCTCTTGCGTTGATTTCTCTTGCGCACGATTGCCCACGAATCGCGCCACTTCCGCGACCTCGGTCGCGAATACGTCAAGTCGCGCGAGTGACCCGACAAGATCAAACTCGCGGGCGAGAAACGCGAGCGCGGCTTCGACGGCACCCTTCGGATCGCGCGCGATCACTTCGCGGGGGAGCCGCGAGAGTTGATAGGTGAAGTAGTTCTGCGCGCCAGGAATCCGCGGATCACGCGCGAACGCGGCAAGGCTCAACTCTTCGCGCATCACGAAATCGTGGTGAATGTGCGCGCGCTCCGCGCGAACGTAGCGATAGAAACTATGAACCCGTGCCACGGGATCGCGAAAGCATGTGATTCGCAGCATGTCTGGTCGAACGAGATGAAGGACATCGCGCGACGCGTGGCCCACGACGAGTTCCATTGCGAAACGGTCACTCTCTGAAAGTGCCGCAAACGCTGCAACCCGCTCTGCGTTGCCGCGGCCTTCGAGGGTTAGTGTGCGGTCTGGCGCGTACTGCGCGCGAAGCCACGCGGTGAACGACGTCCCGCCGCAGCGGGGCATATGGTCGAAGAGTAACGGGCGCGGCGTTGACTCCGACGGTACGCGACCGCGCATGGTGGGCGCGGAGCCCCTCGCCGCGCGGTTGAAGTCGTCAGCGGACGTTTGCACCAACGGATCCTACTTCGGAGGAAGTTCGGAGGTTTGCTCTGCGCTCGTTCGAGCAGGCTTCGCGGCCTCCTCCAGCAAGAGTTTGAGGAACTCCGCGTCGGAGTACGTGTTGCCACCATCGATCGCCCCGAATCGCACGACCACGAGGTTCGCTTCAGGCAACACGTAGAGGCGCTGTTTGCCCTTGCCGGCCGCCATCACGCCAATGACTCGCGCATCCGCGTTCGCTGGCTTTCTCGCCTCCGCCGCCGCCTGGTCGGCGCGGCGACGTGCAGCGTCGGCCAAACGGCCACGAATGCCGCGTCGTACCGCGTTGTCGTTGGGATCGGGCTCAAGCCGATCGGCGGCGAGGTCCGCGGCGACTTCATCCTCGGGGTTGCTCCCGCCATCGCCAAGCAGCCACCACGTCAGGCCGTAGCGAGGATTTGGGCCGTGGGATTTGAGTACGTCTTGCAGCGTGCTTTCGCTGACGATGCGCGTTTCGGTGCCATCGGCCGCACGTACGACCCCGCCGTCAAGCACCATCTCGCCGAACGTCGCCCATGCGCGCGCACCGATGCGTCCGCCGCCCGCCATGTTCGGATTGCCGACGGCGTCACGCTGAAACTGCGGCGCTATACCGAGTGGTTGGAAGACCTTTCGGTCGAGGTAGGCCGCGATGTCCTTGTCACCTGTCTTCGCCGCGGCGAGTTTGCGTTTCATGAGCTCGCCAAAGACATAGAACGAGCTTGGCCCGTAGATGAAGCGCTCGCCTGGTGCAGCGCGGAACCGTGCCTCGATCGAGGCTTTCGCGCGATCCGTGATGCCATTCGCGTTTGCGGCGCGCGCGGTATCGATTTTCGCGCTCAGTGATTCAAGCCCCGACGCAAGCGAAAGCAGTTCGCGCACAGAGACTCTCGCCTTCTCTGGATCGCTCTTCCACTCGTGGATCGTGTCGCTGACGCGTTCGTCGAGGGTGAGCAGTCCATCGTCGACGGCGATCGCCGCCGCGATCCCACAGAAACTCTTCGTTCCGCTTGCGAGGAGGTGCGGCGTAGAGCTGGTCTCTCCCGCGCGACCTGCTTCGAAGAGCACTGCACCGTCGCGGAGGACGAGGACGAAATCGCCCTCGCGTTCGAGCGAGTAGGCACTCGCGGCAGCACAGCGCGCAAGGAACGCCGCGTCGGGCGTTGCGATGGCCGTGGATGTGGCCGCGGGCGCGGAAGTCGCGGATGGTGAAGGAGCGGATGCTGAAGGGGCGGATGGTGAAGGAGCGGCTGGTGTCGACGCGGGCGGCGCCGGCGTTTCGCTGAGGGTCGGCGGCGTGGGTTCCTTGGTTGAACACGCGGCAGTCGCAGCGGTCGTCGCGCTTGCGAGCAGGAGCGAACCGCTCAGGAAGAGGGTGCGGAGCAGCGCGCGAGGGCTCGGGCTCACAAGCGAGAGGCTAGCAATGGGGATGTCACGGTTGGCGAGCATGAGGTGGAAACGCATCAGTCGAATTCGAGATTGCACAAGGGGGCTGCGATTGAATCGATCCGTAACGTGCGCGCGAGAAGTTAGAGTATCGGCCATGCTTGCTGATCTCGACACGATGGAGCGCGAAGCGCTTGCAGAACTGGAGACCGTGACCGATGCCGCCGCGCTCGAGGCGTTTCGCGTGCGTTGGCTTGGCTCCAACGGCCGTCTGCGCGGCGCGATGGACGCGCTCAAGACCGTGCCGAAGGACGCGAAGCCGGCGGTTGGGAAGCGCCTGAACGAGGTCAAGGCGGCGATCGAAGGTGCGTTCAATGTTCGTCGCGACACGGCCGCAGCCGCGCCGAAAGGTCCCCCGATTGATGTCACCGAGCCCGGCTTTGCGGTGGGCGAGGGCGCGCGGCACGTGCTCACGAAGACCATCGACGAGATCGTCGACGTGCTCGGTCGCATGGGTTTCTCGGTTGCGGATGGACCTGAACTCGAAGACGAGTGGCACAACTTCAACGCGCTCAACATTCCTGAGAGCCACCCCGCGCGCGGGCCCGCCGACAACTTCTTCCTCGGCGGCGAAGTCGCGGGCAAGTTGCTGCTTCGCACGCAGACGTCGACCGTGCAGATTCGCGCGATGGAGTCGATGAAGCCGCCCTTCAAGATTTGTGCGATTGGCCGCGTGTATCGCCCCGATGCGCACGACGCGACGCACTATTCGATGTTCCATCAGGTCGAAGGTTTGTACGTCGACCGCAAGGTGTCGATGGTGGACCTGAAGACGACGCTTGTACAGTTTGCGAAGGCGTTCTTCGGTCCCGAGGCCGAGATTCGACTGCGGCCGAGCTTCTTCCCGTTCACTGAGCCAAGCGCCGAACTCGACATGAAGATGCGCGTGATGCGTAACGGTGTGCCTGAGTGGCGCTGGATCGAACTCGGTGGTTGCGGCATGGTGGACCCGAACGTCTTCAAGTCGGTCGGGATCGACCCTGAAGAGTGGACGGGATTTGCGTTTGGTCTTGGCATCGAACGCGTTGCGATGCGGAAGTACGGCATCGGCGACATTCGCTTGCTCTTCGAAAACGACGCGCGATTCCTGCGGCAGTTCTGACCGCGCGCCGCTGCGGCGGTGACGTTCGGCGTGGATGACACCAGAGCGAGCAAGTTGCGAAGCAGGTTGCGAGCGCTCAAATACGTCGCGAGCGCTTACCACGACGCATCTCGGCCCCCGAGGATTCACTCCGAGGGTGGCCGGCCAGAGCGAGCGAAAGCGGGCACCTGAAGCGAAGCTTCAGCAGCCCGCTCAGTCGCGAGCGCTTAATCACGTCACGTCGTGTAATCCGCGTTCAGTCGCACGTATTCCGTCGTGAGGCCGCACGAGAGGAACGTGTCCGAGTTTGCCTCGGCTTCCGCGCCCTCGCTCGCACCGAGCGAAATCACGATGTCGACATGCGAGCCGTTGAAGGCCGCGCGCACCAGATCGCGATCAGCGGGGCAGGGCTCGCCGTCGCGGAAGATGAGAATGCCACCGACGCGAAGTTCGAGGTCGCTCGGGCGGAACGCCACACCCGCGCGGCCCGCAGCAGCGACGATGCGGCCCCAATTCGGGTCGCCGCCCGTGATCGCAGTGCGCACAAGGAGGCTCGATGCAACGGTTTCGGCGACGCGCAGGGCATCCGCGCGCGATGCCGCGCCCGTCACGCGCACCGAGAGCGAACGCTCAAAGCCCTCGCCGTCGCAAACGATCATCTTCGCAAGATCGCAGGCGACCTCGCGGAAGGCTTGCGCGAGCACGGTTTCATCGCAGGCGCCAGCCGTACCCGACGCGAATGCGAAGACTGAATCATTCGTACTCGTGTCGCCGTCGACCGAGATGCGGTGGTAACTCGCATCGGCCGCGTGGCGCAGGATCCGGTCGAGCGTGCGTGGATCGACCTCGGCGTCGGTCGCGAGCACCGAAATCATCGTCGCCATATCCGGACGAATCATGCCCGCACCCTTCGCAACGCCCGCAACGTGCACGTGGCGTCCGCCGCCACAATCAATCGTGCGCGCCGACATCTTCGGCTTCGTGTCGGTCGTCATGATCGCACGCGCGAACGGCTCGAGATTCTCCTGGTCGTTCGCGCTGTATTCACTTGCGAGCAGTCGCGCAGCCATGTGCGCGATCTCCGGCGCAATCCGATCCATCGGCAGCTGGACACCGATCACGCCTGTCGAATTGACGAGCACCGACTCGCCCGCGCAACCGAGAGCGAGCGACACCGCATCCACCATTTCCTGCGCGTTTGAGAGTCCGCGCGGGCCAGTCGCAGCGTTCGCGCAGCCGGAGTTCAAGATCAACGCCGATGCATGTCCGCGCGAATCCTTCAAGTGGCGGCGCGAAACCTCGATCGGCGCCGCTGCAAAGAGGTTGCGCGTGAAGATCGCAGCGGCCGTTGCGCCCATCGGCATCGAGAGGAGCGCGAGGTCGTCGCGTCCAGCCTTCTTGATCGCGGCAGCGCCAACCGACGTGCGGAATCCGCGTGGCCAACGGAGCGCAGCGGGGGAGATGGTTGCTGATGGATGCTGCACAGGCTTCACAGACACAGTGTCGTTCGTCATCGACTGGTTCCTTCGTTCTCGCGGCATCACTTACCGCTGTCTGGGAGCAGCGTGTCGTGCACCAACGCGATCTCGTCGCAGTTCGTGTTCTTTGGGCAATTCGCGCAGTCCTTCGTCACCTTCTCAGGGAGCGAGTTGATCGAGACACGACGGAAACTGCACTTCTCGAAAAACTCTGGTGCGCGTGTGAGGACGAAGAGCTTGTCGATGTGGAGTTGCCCCGCGACCTGTTGGAAGTGCCGTACGAGACCTTGGCCGATGCCACGGCCTTGGTACTCGGTATGCACGCCGAGCGAGCGAATCTCTGCGAGATCAGGCGTGTAGATCCAAAGCGCCGCGCAGCCGACGACCTTGCCGTCGATGACGGCGACGCCGAAGTCGAGGATCGCCTTCATGATGTCCTCGCGCGAACGCGGGAGATTTTCGCCGTGCTGCGCCCAGTAATCAACGAGGTACACGATCGCGTCGAGGTCATCCATGCGCGCTTGTCGGAACTCGACTTCACCTGCGCCCGCTGGAATCGCGCGTTCGCGCAGCATGCGGCGCACGCGCTCGATCGCGCTTTCGACGGCCTTCGGACCCGTACCGCCAGTGACGCCGCGCTTCTCGAGCGTCGCGCTGATCGTGAGTTGTGTGTAGACGTCGTTGTTCGCGCGCGGTGCCTGTTCGCGAATGATGTCGAGCGGCAGTTCTTCAAGCGCTGAGTCGCGCTCGATCGCCTTGCGGACGAGACGCCCAGCTTGGTGATGCGCTTCACGGAACGGCACGCCGAGTCGCGTGAGGTAGTCGGCGAGATCAGTCGCGTTCGTGTAGCCCTCCGCAGCCGCGATGAGCGCGTTCTCGCGATTCACCTTGAGGCCTGTCATCATCGGCGGAAGGATGCGCAGGCACATCGAGAGCTGCCGCATCGCGTCGAAGAGCGGCTCCTTGTCTTCCTGCAAGTCCTTGTTGTACGCCATCGGAAGACCCTTCACGGTCACGAGCAGCGTGACGAGGTTTCCGATCTGTCGGCCCGTTTTCCCTCGGAAAAGCTCGAGTGCGTCGGGGTTCTTCTTCTGCGGCATGAGCGAACTGCCAGACGTAAAGGCGTCGGGCAACTCAACGAGAGACGCTTCGCTTGTTGCGTAGAAGATGAGGTCTTCGGCGAAGCGCGAAAGGTGCACCGCGCAAATCGCGCACGCGGAAAGCGTCTCGATGACGAAGTCGCGATCGCTGACAGCATCGAGTGAATTCGCAGTTGGAGCTCGGAAGCCGAGATCCTTCGCAAGCGTCTCGCGGTCGATCGGATACGCAGTGCCTGCGAGCGCGCCCGAACCGAGCGGCGACATGCGCACGCGCTTGAGCGCGTCGGAGAGGCGCTCGAGGTCGCGGCGGAACATCTCGACGTACGCGAGACACCAGTGCGCGAAGAGAATCGGTTGCGCGCGCTGCAAGTGCGTGTATCCGGGGAACGGCGTCGTCTTCTCGCGCTCCGCGAGATCGACAAGCGCGTTCATCGCAGCCTTCAATTCCGACTGGCGCAGTTTCAGCTGCCGTGCGGTCCAAAGCCGGAGATCGGTTGCAACCTGATCGTTGCGGCTGCGACCCGTGTGCAACTTCTTGCCGAGATCGCCGACGCGCGCGATGAGCTGTCGCTCGACCCACGAGTGGACGTCTTCGTCGGACGCATCGATGATCGACGACGGATCGTCCTTCGCAAGCGTGAGGATTTCACCGAGCGCCGCTTCGATTTCGCGCTGTTCATCGGTGCTGATGACGCCCGCGCGCATGATCGCCTTCGACCATGCAACCGAGCCTTCGATGTCCTCGCGGACGAGCGCGCGGTCGAACGGAAGCGAGTCGTTGAACTCGCGGAAGAGGTCGTCGGCCTTGCCTTCGAGTCGGCCGGCCCAGATGGCAGTGGTCATCCGTCGTTGCTTTCAGTCAGGGTGCGATCAAATGAGCGGGAATCGCAGCGTTTCCCGTCAAGGAAACGCCGCGGACTTGAGTCGTGACGATGCAAACTTATGCGTGCTGCTTCGTGGTTGAAGGGCCGCAGCCCGTGCTGCAGCCAGCAGCGGTGCCCGACTTCACGGCATCCGCGATCTGCTTCGCGTCGGGGTTCAAACCGAGCAACGCGCGAATGCGAAGCGGCAAACTGAAGAGGCGGATGAAGCCTTCGCTGTGCTTGTGGTCGTAGACCTCATCTTCACCGAAGGTGGCGAAGCCGTGGTGGAAGAGCGAATTCGGCGAGCGGCGCTTGACTGCTTCGGCTCGGCCCTTGTAGCAGCGCACAACGACGTCGCCGTCGAGCACTTGCGCGATCGCTTCGAACGAGGCCCACATCGCTTCACGCGTTGGGCTGAACCATGTGCCGTTGTAGATGATCTTCGCAAAATCAAGCGCGAGCTTCTCGCGGAAGTGGAGGGTTTCGCGATCGAGCACGAGTTGCTCAAGGCCACGCACGGCTTCCATGAGAATCGTGCCACCTGGAGTTTCGTAGACGCCGCGGCTCTTCATGCCGACGAGACGGTTCTCGCAGATGTCAACGCGACCAACGCCATTGCGTCCGCCGATCTTGTTGAGTTCGGCGAGGAGCGACACTGGGTCCATCGTCTTACCGTTGAGCGCGGTGGGGCGACCCTTCGAGAACGAAAGCATCACGTCTTCGAATTGATCGGGTGCATCCTTCGGGCTCACCGAGATCATCCACACGTCTTCTGGCGGCGCGTTCCATGGATCTTCGAGTTCACCGCCCTCGTGCGAGATGTGCCACATATTCGCATCGCGCGAGTAGATCTTCTCGGCGCTTGCAGCACATGGGATGTTGCGTTCCTTGAGGTATCCGAGCATCGCTTCGCGGCTCTTGAGATCCCAAATGCGCCACGGCGCGATCACGGGGAGTTGCGGCGCGAGCGACGCGTACGTCGACTCGAAGCGCACCTGGTCGTTGCCCTTGCCGGTGCAGCCGTGGCAAAGTGCATCGCAGCCCGTCGCGAGCGCGACTTCGACCTGCGCGCGCGCGATGATCGGTCGTGCGATCGACGTACCCATCAGATAGCGGCCTTCATAGATCGAACCCGAGATGCACATCGGGAAGACGAACTCTTCCATGAACTGCTTCTTGAGATCAACAACGATGCATTCGACCGCGCCCGTGCGCTTCGCCTTCTCTTCGATGCCTTCGAGTTCGCGCGCTCCTTGGCCGACATCGGCAACGCAGGCGACAACTTGGCAGCCGTAGGTTTCGACGAGCCACGGAATGATGCAGGAGGTATCGAGGCCGCCCGAGTAGGCGACGCAGACTTTCTTCGGACGGAATGCTGGCTTGTTCGTGTTCGACATCTGATTCAGGACTTTCTCAAAAGGTGCGGAATTCAGCGGGTATTTGCGAGGATTTCAACCGCGGCGTTCGGAGCGAAGCGCGCGGTCGGTATTGCATGGAGAAGCGCAAGCATGAGTGCATTCTGCGCGTGCATGCGATTCTCAGCTTGGTCGTAAACGATCGATTGCGGGCCGTCGATGACAGCGTCGACCACTTCCTCGCCGCGATGTGCGGGGAGGCAGTGCATGAACTTCGTATTCGGCCCAGCAATCCGCATGATCTCGGGAGTCACAGTGAGCTTGCGGAGTGACGCGATCTTTTCGGCGCAATCCTTCTGTCCCATCGAGATCCACGCGTCGGTGTACACCGCGTCGGCGCCCGCGATCGCGGAAGGATCGTTGGTCAGCGTGATGGAAGCGCCGGATTGTGCGGCAAGCGCTCGGATTTCGGCGGTGAGTTTTGCGCACGGCGCATGCGTCGACGGCGTCACAACCGTCATGCGGCCTCCCATGATTGCGACGAGTTCCATCAGCGAAAGACACACGTTGTTGCCGTCACCAAGCCACGCGAGATGGCACGTTTCAAGCGCGATGCCGTGCTCAACCAACGCTTGCGCGTCGGCGAGTGCTTGGCACGGATGAGCGAAATCGCTGAGCGCATTGATGATCGGTATGGAGCAGTTCTCTCGGAGCGCGACGAGCGTTTCATGCTTGAAAACGCGGGCGACGATCACGTCACACCAGCGCTCAAGATTGCGGCCGTAATCGGCGACGGGCTCGCGTGCACCAATCGGTTCGTTGCGATGATCGAGAAACGTGACGCAGCCACCGAGCTTCTGGAAGCCGATTTCAAACGAAACGCGCGTGCGAAGTGAGGGCTTCTCGAACAGC
>JBEIJG010000091.1:0-9588 GCA_040380385.1 Phycisphaeraceae bacterium
CGGGACGAGCGGGCGTTGTACTGCGCGGCGAAACGAGGGGATCTTGCAACGTCAGAGGTCCACAGTCAGCGGGCGCAAGGAGGGCGTCGTGCAGCGGCGAAGCGTGCACCGCATGGCCGCCGCGCTGAGGGGCGGCCTCAGCGCGGCGGTGTGCGACCACAACGGGCCGCACGGGGACGGTCGAGCGCACTTTCGATTTCTTGTGAGACACGTCGTATCAAGGACGTGCAACTCACGAAATTCCGCGCGAGCCGCGAACCTATATCGCACGCGCGCATGTGGTGTTCCTTGCGCGGTCGGGCGCGTACGGCGAATCGGGAGAACGCCCCATGGGCTGCCGGAAGATGTGATGCAAGCGGACCCTGCGGCGCGTCGCAATGCCCGCGCTTTCGAGTGCATCGACAGCTTGCGCACCTTGCGTGCTTGTGATCAGTCGCTTGAGCGAGCATTGAAACGCACGCCCCAGATGTGCTCGATGTCGCTGCCACCAGGCCACGTGAGCGTCGCGCGTTCGCGAGCGATCGCTGCATCGATGAGGTCGCGCGTGAGCAGCGACGAAAGTGCCGCGCTCTTCGGCATGCGGTTCGGATCTGGTCGATAGCCCACGCGTGAGAGATCGAGTCGATCGGCAACGAAGCAGGCAGCGACCGACGGATCGTCGTGGTGCGTGGCGCTTGTGTGGAGTTCGCACGCGGAGTGCAACGAAGTGAAAGCTGCATTGTCGAGTGCACGAATCGTTGCGCAGGTCGTTTCGCATGCGCCGTGCGCGGTGCAGTCGCCGTCGCGTACGCGCGCGAGCCACGCTGCCGCGCGCGGTCCGTGCTCGCGGTCGTAGCCGTCGTCTTCACGATGCGAGTCGTGGAAAATCGCAAACAGCGCGACGACGCGCGGGTTCGCGCCAATCGCATCAGCGACGAGTAACCCGTTGTGCCGCACACGCCACCAATGCGCGAGACCGTGTAGGCCCCACGGACGCATGCCGCAGCGCTCTACGTTCGCAACTGCCGCTGCGATGAGCGTGGCTTCGGGGAGGTCGGTCACGCCGACACCGGCGTTCTCACCATGTCCCACGTTTACCCCTTGCTCTTCGCAAAAGCTTCAGCCGCATCAAGGGCTTCGCGCGTCTTCGATGGATCTTTGCCGCCGGCCTGCGCCGTGTCGGGGCGACCGCCGCCAGCACCGCCGCACGCTTGCGCTGCAGCCTTCACCCAGTCGCCGGCCTTGAGGCCCCGGTCGATCGCGCTCTTCGGGCACGTCGCAGCGATCGCGACTTTGCTCGCGTCGAAGTCGGGTGAGAGGAAGAGAATCGGCGTGTCGGCGAACTTCGCGCGCGCCGCGTCGATCGCAGCGAGAAGTGCCGTGGCATCCGCGCCGTTGATCATCGCAACGAGCGGGGTACCCGCGGGCTTCTTCGCGTGTGCTTCGACGATGCTGCGTGCTTGCACAACCGCAGCATCACGCGCGACGCCTTCCGCCTGCTTGCGCGCGGCCTTTGCCTTCTCGCGCACCGGCTCAACCGCACGCTCAAACTCAGCGCGCGCAACCGCGCCGAGTTCGAGCGACTCGACCAGTTTGGTCATATCGGTGAGCTCAGCGACCAACGCCTCGCCATCGAGCTTCGCCGCATCGGCAACGCGCGACATGAGGCCTTCCGCCGCGAACTGCGCCGCAAGTGCGCGCGCGCCAGTCAACGCGAAAACACGTCGCACGCCCGCCGCGAGGCCGCCTTCCGACACGAGGATGAAACGCTTCGCTTCGCCCATCGACGCGAGGTGCGTTCCGCCGCAGAACTCAATCGAGAGTTCGTGCCACTTCGGGCTGTCGGGCTTCGCAACAAGTTCGGCAACCGTCGCGCCGATCGAGACCACGCGCACAGGATCTGGATAGCGCTCGCCGAACACCGCACGAACGCCGCTGATTTCGCACGCTTTCGCGAGCGGCACTTCACGCGCGTCGATCGCGAGATTCGCGTCAATCGCCGCGTTCACACGCTTCTCGACTTCCGCAATCTGCGCGAGCGTCAGTGCAGCCTTCGCCGCGTAATCGAAGCGCAGCTTCTCATCATCAACGAGCGAACCCTTCTGTTCGACTTCGTCGCCTGCCACTGCGCGCAGCGCGAGATTCAACGCGTGTGTCGCTGAGTGATTCGCGCGAATCGCATCACGGCGATCGCGTGCGAGCATCAACTGGCCGGCTTCGCCGCAACTCATGCGGCCGTGCTTGAGGCGACCAATGTGCAGCACGTATTGGCCCGCGCGCTGCACGTCTTCGACTTCATACACCGCGTTGCCGCCCGAAGCGCGCTCGATGTCGCCGCCGTGACCGTGTGCGCGATCGGTGCGGAAGGTGCCGTGGTCGGCAACTTGTCCGCCCATCTCTGCGTACATCGGCGTCTTGTCAAAGATGAACGCGAGCAGCGACGACGAATCAGCCTCGACGTGTTCATCGAAGTTCTTGCCGTTCCAAATCGCCATCAGCGTGGCGGCAGTGGGCTTGCCGGCGAACTTCCCGTGATCGTCGGTTGGTTTCACGTTCAGCTCTTCGAGCTTCGCAATCGCATCCGGCGGGAAGTGCATGCCTGTTTCCGCACCGCCTGCGGCGCGCGATTTCTCGCGCGCGGCTTCCATCAGCGCTTCGTAGCCAGCGACATCGACGGTGAGACCCGCTTCTTCGGCCATCACTTGCGTGAGGTCGATCGGGAAGCCCCATGTGTCGTGCAATCGGAACGCATCTTCCGCAGCAATCGTGCGTCCACCTGCAGATTTCACACGCGCGGCGGCGTCAGAGAAAAGCGCGAGGCCACGCTCGAGTGTCTTTCCGAACTGGACTTCTTCCTCTTCGATCAACTGCGCAACGCGCTTCGCAGCGGGCGCGAGTTCAGGGAACGCGCCGCCAAGGCTCGCAACAACCGCGGGCACGAGATCCTTCAAGAACGGCCCGCGCACGCCGAGCGTTTGGTGGCCGTGACGCACTGCGCGACGCAAGATGCGACGCAACACGTAGCCGCGACCTTCGTTCGACGGCGACGCGCCATCGGTGAGCGCCATCGTGAGGCAGCGAATGTGATCAGCGATGACGCGGTAGGCGATATCGATGTGATCATCGAGCTTTCCGCCGTATGGCCGCGCGCCGGTACGCGCGCGAATCGCTTCGAAAACAGGCGCCCACAAGTCGGTGTCGTAGTTCGAGCGCTTGTCTTGAATGACTGAGACGAGTCGCTCGAGGCCCATGCCTGTATCGACATGCTTCGCAGGCAGCGGCTTCAGCGAGCGATCGGGCTCGCGATTGAATTGGATGAAAACGTGATTCCAGATCTCAAGGACATCGGGGTCGCCGGAATTGACCATCTTCGCCGCATTGCGGCCGCCGCCGATGCGGTCGTAGTGAATCTCCGTGCACGGTCCGCACGGCCCGGTCTCACCCATCTCCCAGAAGTTGTCCTTCATGTTGCCGGGGATGACATGATCCTTCGGAAGCAGCGACTCCCACAAGGCCTTTGCCTCAAGATCGGGCTCAAGTCCCGCTGCTGGATTCCCCTCAAACCATGTCGCATAGAGGCGATTGGGGTCGAGGCCATAGACCTTCGTGAGCAGTTCAAAGCCCCACCGAATCGACTCTTGCTTGAAGTAGTCGCCGAAGGACCAGTTGCCGAGCATCTCGAAGAAGGTGTGGTGGTAGGTGTCCTTGCCCACGTCTTCGAGGTCGTTGTGCTTGCCGCCGGCGCGAATGCACTTTTGTGTGTTGACCGCGCGCGTGTAGTCGCGCTTACCGCGTCCAAGGAAGACGTCCTTGAACTGGTTCATGCCGGCGTTTGTGAAGAGAAGCGTTGGGTCGTCGTGGGGGACGACGGCGCTCGATGGAGCGAAGGTGTGGCCCGCCTTCGAGACGAAGAAGTCGATAAACGCCTTGCGGATTTCGGCGGCCGAGGTCGGGCGCGAAGTGGTGGCGGATGAGGTCGGCGCGGGCGAGAGCGGGGACTGCATGGGACGGACAAGATAGGGGAGCGGGGCGGGTGCGGTGTGATGATCCATTTGGTGCACGGCACGTGCCAGTCAGTGCCTGGCACTGCACGGCACGTGCCGTGCACCATGGGCTTTGCGCGCAATCGTCGTGTGGCCCTTGGGTTGAGCACGCAGGGCGTGGTGCCTGACATGTGCCAGTCAGTGCCTGGCACTGCACGGCACGTGCCGTGCACCGTTGGTAGGCTCTCGGCATGGCGCAGCGCACACCCTTTGTTGGCGGCAATTGGAAGATGAACCTCGATCAAGAGCGCTCGGCCGCGCTTGCTTCGGAGGTCGCGCGCATGGCGGCGACCTATCCCTCGGTCGAGCTCGCCGTCTTCCCGCCCACGGTCTACGTGTCGGCGGTGGAGTCGACGCTGCGTGGCGGTGTCGCGACGGTCGGCGGTCAAGACTGTTCCGCGGAGAAGGAAGGCGCGTTCACTGGCCAGGTCAGCGCGTCCATGCTGGCCGACATGGGCTGCAGCTCGGTTCTTATTGGACACTCAGAGCGTCGCCACGGCCTTGGCGAGACGGACGCGACGCTTTCGCGCAAACTCGCTCGCGCCCTCGAAGCGGGTCTACTCCCGGTCGTCTGCGTTGGTGAAACCCTTGCGGAGCGCGAGTCAGGCCGCGCACACGACGTGATTCGAACCCAACTCCACGGCACGTTGGCGGGTCAATCGCTGAACGCCGCGAAGCTCGTTATCGCCTACGAACCCGTGTGGGCGATTGGCACCGGTCGCACCGCAACTCCGGATGACGCGGCTGAAGCGCATCGAACGATCCGACAAACGCTTGCGGATCTGTATGATGTTCGATTCTCCGAGTCGGTCCGTGTCATCTACGGCGGCTCGGTGAACTCGAAAAACGCCGCCGAACTCTTCGCCCGCGAGGAGATCGACGGCGGCCTTGTCGGAGGTGCCTCGCTGGTGGCGGCGGATTTCGCCGTCATCGTTGCGGCCACCGCCGCGAAGGCGAAGGAACGATCGAACTGA
This sequence comes from Phycisphaeraceae bacterium, assembly GCA_040380385.1. Taxonomy (GTDB): domain Bacteria; phylum Planctomycetota; class Phycisphaerae; order Phycisphaerales; family SM1A02; genus QWPT01. The sequence continues at coordinate 4,997 of JBEIJG010000091.1, forward strand.
AAGGGCGTCCGCGCACTCCACTCTAAGGAGTCCATATCTCAGGAGTGCACGCGCGCCACACGCCACGCTACTTAGGAATCGCCATGAACGTGCTCTTCGGAATCCTCACCGTCCTCTTCATCATCGTCTCGGTTGCACTCGTGCTGATCGTGCTTGTGCAGCGACCACAAGGCGGCGGTCTTACCGGTGCGTTCGGCGGCGGCGGCGGAACTGATACGGCGTTCGGTGGTCGCACCGGCGACGCGTTGACGGTTGCAACGATCACGGCGTTTGCGATCTACCTTCTCCTCGCGATCGGCCTCAACATCACCTCGAACATGCAGTCGCGCGCGCCTGCGACGCCGGCTGCGGCTCCTGCAACAGATCCAGCAACCACGCCTGCAACCGACGCCTCGATGACGCCGGCCACCACCGAAGGCGCCGCGCCAGCGACGACTCCGGCCACGACTCCGGCCACGACTGGAGCCACGACACCAGCTACGACTCCAGCCGAAACTCCCGCGGCTCCCGCAACCGCGCCTGCAACGGCTCCGGCTTCTGAGCCAGCAACAACCCCCGCGACGGAACCCGCGCCCGCAGGCAACGGCGGCTAATCGATGATTCGCTCAATGACCGGCTTCGGCAGCGCGTCCGCGGAAGCGGAGGGCTGCCGTTTCGCCGTCGAAATCAAGAGCGTCAACAATCGCTTCTTCAAAGCGACGATTCGCGTTCCCGAAGAGCTTTCGACGCTTGAAACCGAACTCGAAACGGTCATCGCCAAGCGGCTCGGTCGCGGAAGCGTGATGGTGCTCGTGCGATTCGTTCCGGGTGGCGCAGTCGCTGCGGCGGAAGTGAATCCCGACGCTGCGCGTACGGCGCTTACAGCGCTGCTCGCGGCGCTTCCTGTTGAACTGCGCGATCGCGCGACCGTTGATCTCGGTGCGCTTCTCACGGTGCCTGGCGTGCTTCGCACCGATGGCGTCGACAAGATTGTCGAGTTTGCGCGGCCTGTTGTCCTTCGACTCGTCGAGGAAGCAGCAACGCGCGTTCTCGAAATGCGCTCGCGCGAAGGTGACGGCATCGCGCGCGAGCTCTCACGATTCGGCGAAGCGATTACGAACGCGCTTGACGCAGTTGCCGCGCGCGCGCCGCATGCGACCAATGCGTATCAAGACCGACTTCGCGCGCGCATGAACTCGCTCCTCGCGGAAGTTGGCGCCACTGCTGCGGAACAAGATCTTTTGCGCGAAGTCGCGGTTTTCGCCGAGCGTTCTGATGTTGCCGAAGAGGTCGTGCGGCTGCGCGGGCACCTTGCGCAGTTTGCGCAAGTCATTGCTCCTTCGCACGCAGAGCCGGCGGGGCGCACGCTCGACTTCCTCTCGCAAGAGATGCTGCGCGAGGCGAATACGATCGCATCGAAGTCGCAAGATGTGGAAATCGCGCGGCGCGTCGTCGAGATGAAGACCGCGATCGATCGCATCAAAGAACAAGCGGCGAACGCTGAGTAGGAGGCGCGAGTGACCGCAGGGAGTTCCGGCGACGCGCGGTTCGATGCGACCTTTCACGGGCATGCCTTCGGCGAGATGCCCGCAGAGCCGCAAGGCTTCGTTCGCGAGAAGTTTCACGCGCGTGAGATCGCGCAAGTTTTGTCGCACTACGACCTCGGCGTCCTTCGCGAGATTCGCGAGTATCGACGCGGCTCGCGTCGTGCAGCAAAGTTGAAAGTCAGCGCGGATGGCGGCGATTACTTGCTGAAGCGCCGAGCGCTCGGTCGTTCGCTCGACCGAGATCGCGAGCGCGCGGCGGCAGGACACACGATCCAATCGCGCGCGGCCTCGGGTGGTGTTCCTGTGGCGCGGCTTGTTCCGTTGCGTTCTGGTGGAACGTTGCTTCAGTTCGGAGATCGTCTATACGAATTGCATCAGTGGGTTGAAGGCACGCGCTATGAGCGTCACGCCGAACAGGCGCGCGCGGCTGGCGGCGTGTTGGCGCGTATGCACGCAGCTTTCGCGCGGCTTGAACTCCTCGAAGAACTGCCGCAAGGTGGCTTCACCGATATCGATGGAGTTCGTCATGCGTTCAACCTCGGCGCGGAGCGCGCCAAAGAGCGCACGCCGCAGGACGGACAAGCGCGGCTCCAAGCGTCGCTCGATGCGGTGCGTGGGCACATGGATCGTTTCGAAGCGAAACTCACGGTGAAAGGCCTGCCGCTGCAGCGAGGCGCGATTTGTCACGGCGATTTCCATCCGGGCAACACGCTCTGGGCAAGCGACCAACTCGTGGCGGTGATCGATTTCGACAGTGTGCGACTCGAGGCGATCGCCGCGGAAGTCGCGAACGCGATGCTTCAGTTCTCCGTGCGCCATCGTCAAGGCGAGGATCCGTTGAAGTGGCCGGTTGGATTGGTCTCCGAGAATCTCCGCGGTTTTTCCGCGGGATATGCGCTCGAAAGTCAGAGCCCGACGCGCGTGATGGCGCCATTTGTTCCGTGGCTCATGCTCTCGGCGATCGTCGCGGAGGCGTTCTCGCCGATCGCCCGTGATGGTGATTTTGCGGGCATTCCTGCGGAACCTTTCCTGCACGCGACGGTGCGCATGATGGATTGGATCGCCGAACGCACACGCGCGATCTCATCGACGCTCGAAGTGTGATGTGTAGTGTCGTTGGCGTCGCGTGGCGTGCTACGCTGTCGATATGCGCAACTCCAACCGCAACTCTCGCATGCGATGCGCCCGCGTTTTCTCGATGGCTGTTGTGGGCTTCTCGACGACTTCGGTCGTTGCACAGGTCGAGATAGGTCCGCGACCTGGAATGCAGGTTTTCGTCGCGCCACAGCAAGTTTCTGCGGCGACGCTTCCGAGCGATGCTGAACTCGCGCGTATCGAAGTGGCGCCTGAGCTCGTTCGGCTCGCGCGTGCGCTTGACGCTGAGCTCTACGCGGAGCGTGCTGCAGCGCGCGAAGCCATGCTCGCGCGCAAGCCTTCGCAGGATGAACTCATGGCGCTGCTCTTGCGGCGCGATCTTGGCATTGAGGCGCGGCACGCGCTCGTGGGCATTCTGCGCGATCGCATTCTCAAGGCACCGAGAGGTGCACTTGGAATCCGTATGGAGCAAATGAATGGCCTCGGCGAGGGTGTGCGGATTACCGGTGTCGTGCCCGGTATGCCCGCCGAAGACGTGCTTGAAGCGGGGGATCTTGTGACGTCGGTCAACGGAGTCGCCCTGAGAGATCGCAACGACCTCATTCGACAAGTGCAGTCGCTCGAACCTGGAGACGAGGTTGGACTCCTTGTACGACGTGTCAAACGCGATGAGGCAGGCAAGCCAATCGTCGGACCCGATGGAGCGGAAGTCACGCAGCAGCTCGATGTCAAATTGCGCCTCGGCTCGACCGATGATCTCGCGGAGAAGGGGGATCCCGTCAATCCTCTCGTCTTCAATCCCATGACCCTTGAGCGCACGGCGACTGCGCAGGCTGCAGCGGAGCGATTTCTTCCGCGGCCTCGGATGGTCGCGATTCAGCGTGGATTACCTGGTTCGGAGCCTGAAGGCCCCATCACCATCGACTCACTTCGCAGTCTTCTCGTGGAGTTTCAGTTGAAGGGCGGTGACCCCGCGCTGGTTCGGCAGTATCGCGCACGGCTCGATGCGATCGAACGACAGCTCAAGGCCATGCTTGCGTCTCCTGATCGAAGGGACACAGACCTCGCGCGCATCATGAAAGCCATCGAACCCACGCTGAAAGCGTTGGAAGCAGAGATTCGCGAAGCGCAAGAGTGATCGCGCCGCGGCGGGAGTCGCCGTCACAATGCAAACAGACCTCGCTCATGCAGAGCGCGCGCGTCGTGTCAAGACGTTTCTATTCATTCCGTCTGTTCCGTCCGTTCACGACAGCGGATTACGGAAGTGCTCGTTCTGAATCGGCACAACGACTTCAAGGACGTGCTGCAGAACTTCCGCAGGCGAACCCATCGCGTTGACCTCGCGCACAATCGACTTCGGATAGAAGTCGAGCACAGGGCGCGTTTCGCGTTCATACACCTCGAAGCGACGGCGAATGACCTTCTCGTCGGCGTCGTCGATGCGATTTTCTTTGAGTGCGCGGCGGCGCATGCGCGTCACCATCGCCTCGATATCCGGGCAGACCAAGTGGAGCACGGTCAGCACTTCGAGGTACTGCTCGAGGTGCTTGGCTTGATTGACATTCCGGGGAATTCCATCAAGCACGAGCAGATCAACATTTGGCTTGTAGATCGACAGCACTGTTTGGGCGTGCATGTTCTGACGCCACATTTCGATGGTGAGTTCGTCAGGTACGAGTTCGCCGCGCGACGAAAACTCCATGAACTTCTTTCCGAGATCCGACGCCATATCGAGCGAGCGGAACACATCGCCGCAAGCGAGGTGATAGAAGCCCGGCACCTTGCCGAGGATCTTGCCTTGTGTGCCCTTCCCAGCGCCAGGTGCGCCGAAAAGAAGGACAGTCTTGTAGCGACGCGTAGATGATGCTGCGGATCCCGTGGACATGCCTGCCTCCGACTAGGCGCCAATTGGCGCGGGCCGAGGTTAGATCGGCATCCCGAGAGAAGGGGTTGAATGGGACCGAAAAATGA
>JBEIJG010000092.1:0-9425 GCA_040380385.1 Phycisphaeraceae bacterium
ACGAGTTCGAGCCCGAGTGTTGCGGTCACGCGTCCGTTGCGCGTTTCTGGTGTGGGCTTTTTCGTCGTCGTGGCGGTCCGTCGCGTTGGCGCGCAGGAGATCGCACTCGTGCTCATCGCTGTAGAAATCGCGACGCACGTCACGACGTATACGGCGATGGACACGGCGAGCGGAAACGCGGCGCGCGCGCGCAGGCATTGTGACGACACCGTTCTCATACTTGTGTCATGCGTGTGTCATGCGTGTGTCATGCGTGTGTCATGCGTGCGCGCGAGGTTCCGCGCCATTGAGATGATCGATGAGTGCGCGCAATCGACTCCACGCCTTGCGGTTGAATCGGAACGCGATCCGCGGGAGCTCGCGATGTTCTTCTTCCTCTTCGAAAGCGGTGACCGTGCGGAATGAGCCATCGACGCAGAGTTCTGCACGGAACTTTCGTTCGATTTCGGCGAGCTCATGTTCGGTCGGCGGCGTGAGAAGCCGCAAGACCAGTTCCTTGCCGACGAATCGCATCGAGTGATAGCGGCGGTAGAACGTCGCAACTTCCTCGACCGCCTTCACCGGATCGGTGTGAATCGTGTAGAGCCCACGATCTTCCGGCGAAATCAAGCGGCGGCGCGCAAGTGGAAGCACGCAACCCTCTTCCCAACTCTTCCAGTAATCACCGCCCGCGTGCTCGACGAGCACGACTGGCACGAGATTCGATTTTCCAGTCTGAATGAGCGTGAGCGCTTCGAAGAGTTCGTCTTGCGTTCCGAAACCGCCGGGGAATACGGCGACCGCGTCAGAATGCGCCATGAACATCAACTTGCGCGTGAAGAAGTAGCGGAAGTTGACGAGTTTCGGATCGCCATCGATGACCGAATTCGCGCCCGCTTCGAAGGGAAGTCGTATGCGAAGCCCGAAACACTTTTCGACGTCTGGCCCTTCGTGTCCCGCCTTCATGATGCCGTCGCCAGCGCCCGTAATGACCATCATGCCAGCCGCAGAAATCAGTTGGCTGAACTCGCGCGCGAGGATGTAATCGGGGTCGGTCGGCGGCGTGCGCGCGCTTCCAAAGATCGAGATCTTGCGCGTACCGCGATACGGATTGAAGATGCGATAGGCATGGCGCATCTCTTTGAGCGCGCTTCGCACCAGTTTGAGCTGGCCCATATCTGCGCCGTCGGCAACGAGTTTGAGGCTCGAGAGCATCATCTCTGCGACGAGTTCGCGCGCCTCGTGCGAAGGCTTGACGCCCGTGGTCGTGAAGAACGAATCAACGGCCGCTTCGATGTGCGAGAGATCGAGATTTTCAGGACGCTGTGGTTCAGCAGGCTGTTGTTTGGGGCGTTGAGATTCGTTCATGGATTTCGTGTCGCGGAAGTGGGCGATGTGGTTGGGCTGTTTGCTGGGCGGTCGCTCGTCGTCGGCGCCGGCGCAGCGGTGGGGGCAGTAGGAGAAGTTGGCGAGTTTGCGGGGGATGCATCGGTCGCTGGCGGCGTGGTGGCCGCGTTTGACGTCGATGGTTGCATCGTCGGCATCGCTGCCGCAGCTGGAATTGCGACAACGCTTGTCTGCGGATCGCCGAGCGTGCCGCGAATGTCGATCGCAAACAACTGGTTCGTGACACTGCCGATGACATCGCTCAAGATGGGAATGGTGCCCTTTGGGAAAAATCGCATCGCAAGCGCGAAGGTTGGAATATCCAGCTTTCCCTTGCCGTTGAGCGTGAGTGTTCCGGTCGTCAGCGTGCATGTGTCGAGATCGACCGTGTCGCCTTGAATGGTGAACGAAGTACTGAGTGTCTTGAGTGCCGCATTGATGGGAAGCATCAGTTGCGTCAGTTGCAAGGCGCGCATCGCAATCGGCGCATCGGCGAGCTGCGCGTCATGCACTGCAGCGCGTCCCCAACCCTTTCGCCCCGCGACATCCTCGGGAGTCGAACCCATCGGGCCTTCGACCTCGAGCACGCCTGCGACGCGTCCATCGACGCCGGCATTCGCTGTGGTGCGCTCTGACTCTCGTGCGGGATCGCTCACAACTACATAATCCGCACCGGCGACACGGAAACGAACTTGATAGCGATCGGCTTTGAAATCAGTGCGTGCCGTGACATCGAATCGGCCGAGCGCAAAGTCGCCGGCGCCATCGATGTTGAGTGCATCGCCCGTCGCATCCGTCGACAGGTTGATGATGGATGCGCCCATCAGTCGCTCAAACACGGTCGCACGCGAAGAAACGACGCGCGCTTCAAACTTGACAGGCGTCGTCGTGCGCGGCGTGTACTCAAGCGAGAACGGGAGCGACGCATTCATTCCTGTGAATGCAACGCCCGTCTCGAATGCAGCGGCATCGAACGTCGCTGCGCCCTTCAAGTGGTACAGCTCCATCGGATCAGTGCCTTGTGGCGGCTGATCCTGCCAACGCGCGGTGATCTCATCGAGCTGCAGGGTGAATCGGCCTGCAGACGTGAGATCAATTGCAGTTGCCGAAGAATCGAGTGGCGGAGGTAGTTGCGCGCGAAGTCCGCGTGTGAGTTGTGGCGCGTCGATCGAAAGGTTCGCCGCGAGCGTGTTGACTCCGTTCGTTGCGTTTGATTCGACCGAACCAACCGAGCGAACGCTTCCGTTCGATGTCACTTGTTGCGGGGACTTCGAAGCCTCGGTTGCGTTCGGCGCAAAGGTTCCGGCGACGTTCCAGCGGACGCCCGCAGCGTCGGCGTCGATCTTCGCAGCATCATCGAAGAAGACTTCCACGCGTGCGTCGCGAGCACCCGCAGCAAGCGACTTTGGCTTGACCGTGATCGACTCGCGGGGCTCACCGATGTAGTGCGCGTCGAATCGGCCGCTCGCTGATTCGGACCGCATCCATCCGACGACGGCGTTCGCTCGCGGCGCGAGCAATTCTCGCACGAGTGGCGATTCGAAGCGGCAATTCGCGAGTTGCGCATCGAGTGGCGTGGAACCTTCTGTAGCCGCCATCGAAAGCGGGCCGGAAAGCCGAAGAATGCCGTCGTCTTGATTGCCGTCGGAAAGCCGGAACTCAAGACTTTCTGCACGCAACGCGCTGCCCGAAACGGCAATACGACCGGCGACGCGGTCGGCGCGCACGCGGCTTCCATCGAGCGTGATTTCAAGCCAATCGGGCGTGAGGACGCCCTCAGTTTCCGCGCCCTTGGCGGATACCGAGCGTCGCACCTTCCCATCCATCGAGCCGGACGGCCCGTAGCGCGTGAATCGCGCTTCGGCAGTCGCGGGATCGGCGGCGAGATAGCCTTCGAACGCACGGTCGATCGGAAGATCGTTGAGTTCGAGTTCGATCGAACTATTCGGCCCGTCGAGATCATTGAAGCCGCGTGCGACCACAGATCCACTTCCGTGACGACCAACGCATCGTTCAAATGTGAGTCGCTCAGGCACGATGTCAATCTGTGCGGCACACTCTTCGAGCGTGAAATCTGTTGGCCACGGGAGGCCCTCTTCGGCAAGCCACGATCGACCTGCGGCATCGGGCGCAGCGGTGCCGCCAGAAAACGCGATGCGGAAACGGAAATCCTCGCGGCCATCTGGTTTCGACGTCACGAGTCCGTTGAGTTCGATCGCGCCGGAGAGTCCGAGCGCGCGCAAGAGTTCACCGCCGGGAGCGAGTTGCTCGCCAGGCCAACCTGATGGCATCTCATCGCCATCGTGTGGAATCGCGGCAAGCAACGCAGGATTGAGTGCGTCGCCCTTGTCGGTGATTTCGATAAGCGGGCGAAGGTCACGGCCGCCCTTGCCATCGCGCGGAATGTTCACCGATCCGGAGACGTTGAAGACGCCGCCCGCGGGAGTCGTCGCGGTGAGGCCGCCGCCGCCAATGACGATCGCTTCATCAAGCACTTGGAAGCGACCTTGCTTGATGCGCAGGGGATATGGGAAACGGCCGAACATCACGCCCGCATCGCGCACTTCGACATTGCCCGTGACATAGATCGGTTGTCCGAATCCGGCCGGCGAATAGACGCGCATCTGGAATCCGCAGCGCCCGCCAAGCGCGAAGGGTCCCGCGGCGATAGAGCGTTCGAGTCGTTCGCGTGTCGCGCGGTCTGCATCGTCCTCGCTCAGTCGCGCGAGCTGCTGTCGTTGTTCGACAAGCAGCGCCGCATCAGGAAGAAGGCCTACCTTCGCCATTCCCGAGGCAGCGCGTTGATCGAAGAGAAGTTCGAGTGCTTCACGTGCACCGCCCTCGAAACTCGCGAAGAGCGTCGCGTCGATTGGTGCGTCGTCACAGCGAATGTCAAGATCAATCTCTGCGCCGCTTGCGATGCCGTCGAGTCGACCTTCGATGGATACGGTCACTTCAGGGGTTTCTGCCGCGTTCACTGAGTTTGCGGCATCTGCGGGCCGACGAGCCTTTCCGACGATTCGTTCGACGACGAGGTTGTCGCCCTCGAAACCAATCGTGCCGGAGACATCGACGAGCGGATACGGAAACTCTTCAAAGGCGCCAGCGCAGCGCGAGAGTCGCAGCATGCCGCTTGATTGCAGTGGCGCAGGCTTTCGATTCCTGTCGGGGGAGCCACGTTCAAATCGCGTGTCAACATTGATCGTCCATTGGACGATGTTGAAGTCGGAGAGAATCTTGACCGCCGCTGTCGGAAGTTGCAGTGTGTCGGGAGCACCTTGCGTGATGACGGGCGATGAGAATTGCGGAATCGATGCGGTGAGCGTGAACGGCGCGATGCGTGCGGCTTCTTCGAGCCAGGTGTCACGCTTCTCCCACGTAAATGGCTCGAGATCGGCGCGGGGAATATCCAGTTGAAACGCGCACTCGAATGGCACGGGAATGACAAGCGCCTCTGGATCGCGCGCGCCGAGTTCGCCTTTGAGGCCGCGAAGTTCAACGCGATCGGTCGAAACACGCAGTGTCCCTTCGCGCACCGTCATGCGCGGCGCGCTCTTGAGCGACACAGGCTTTCCGCCGGCGAATCCGCTCCACGCGTCTTCGAGGCTCGCTTCGCCGAGAGCGTCAAGCGGAAGATCGAGTGCGACGCCTTCGACATCGAATTCTGCGAAGGGTTCGCTTGAGGGCGAATACTCAAATCGGCCGCGCTTCAGTCGTCCGTCAAGCGAGAGTTTGCGCGTCCATTCGCGCACGGCAATCGGCGCGATCGCGAGCTCGTGGTTGTCGACAACCAAGTCATCGACCTCAAGGGAGAGTGCTTGATCGGTCGGTGAAAACTCGCCCTTGATCGTTCCAACACCAATGTTCCCGTCGGTGTCAGGACGGCCCGTCAATTGCAGTTGGTAGCGTGGCTTCGCGTCTTCAAGTCGTTGCAACGTTCCGCGGAAACGCAGTTCTCCGAGGCGCGTGTAACGATCGTTGTCTGCGATGCCGTTCTCGATGACGAGTTCTTCGATCGTGACCGCGGGTGGATCGATGACCTTGTCATCCGCCGAGTCATCTTTCGTCGGTACGTCGGGGCGCAGATCGAGCAGCGAGAATGAGTTGGGCTCGTTCGCGCGCTCGGCGAGGCGGAGTTCGAGTCGATTGACCGAAACCGCACGCACCGTAAGTTTGCCGATGAAGAGTTCCCACGGCGAAAACTCGACGTGCACGCGATCGGCGTAGGCAAGTTGCCCTGTATCGCCCGCCCAGCCGTCCACGCGAATGCGCACATCTTCAAGGACAAGCGTGTCAAATCCATCGAGTGCAATCTTCGATGCGGCGACGGGGCCGCCGATCGCTTTCGTTGCTCGCGGCAGAATGATCGAAACCAGCGTGGATGGACGCGTGAGATAGAAAACGCCCGCCGCACCGACGATCGTTCCAAGGACGAGAAGTCGCACCACCGTCCGTGTTCGCGGCAGTCCGAATCGCTTCGATCGCGGGGCAGCACTCTTTTGCCCCTCGCGATGGTCTTGGGATGTCGGCGTTCGATCAGATTGCATGCAGGAGGGACGAGGAAGGGCGGACGGAAGCGAGCGCAAGGAAGGCCAGGCGGTGATGCGCGTTGTTGTCGCTTCGAGCCGTCGCGCGCAGGCGTCGGATTCTACGAAAGTGCATGCAGTTGTTGCTGCCCAAGCAGCACGAATTCGTCGATGAAGTGCCCTCGAGCAGGTTGTGTGCTGTGTGAGGTGCGCGTCGGTTGTTTCTCGGGTGAATTGCCTGAGGCGGATCGGAGGAACATGAGTGTTCGCGCGGGATTCGTATGATGCGCGCCGCGCGAGTGCCGATCAGGTGCGAGTGCCACCTCGACTCGAGTACCACTGAGACATGTCGTCAGAATCGCCCAACCCAACGTCGCCTCACTTCGCGCGTCGTACAGCCCTCATCACCGGAGCGTCGCATCGCGTTGGGCGTGCGATCTCGCTTGAACTCGCACGGGCTGGATTTGACTTGGTCCTGACCTACCGATCTCGGGCGGACGAATGTGGTGAAACAGCGCGACTTGCGATGGAAGCGGGGCAGGCAGCCGGATTCGCGATCTCCGCTTCGACGCACCCGCTCGACTTGTCTGACACGAAGGCTGCAGAGGAGTTTGCACGTGCTCGCGCGGCGGCATGCGGCACGGCAGGAGGTGCTGGCGGAGAGACGGCGACTGCCATCGATGTTCTCGTGCACAACGCTTCCGAGTATCGCGCGAACACCTTCGGCGCGACTTCCGCGGGTGATCTTGAAGTCGCGCACCGCGTCGAAGTGGTATCTCCCTTTCTGATGACGCAGGCGCTGCGTGATCCGCTCTCGCGTTCGACACTTCCCGGCGGAGCGTCGGTGATTCTCTTCAGTGATACGTATGCACTCGGTCGAGCGCGGGCGGGCTTCACGCCGTACATGGTTGCGAAAGCCGCGGTCGAAACGCTCGCCCGTCAACTCGCGGTCGAGTTGGCACCGAAGGTTCGCGTGCATTGCATCGCGCCAGGTGTGATTCTTTGGCCGGACGATTTTCCGAGTGCCGCAAAGGACGCGATTCTCGCGCGGACGCCACTCGCTCGAACGGGTACCGCTGAAGATGCAGCGCGTTTGGTGCGATTTCTCGCGTTGGAAGCGTCATTCGCGACCGGCGAGACCATTCGCATCGACGGTGGTCGCGCGTTGCGATGAGCGGGGGTGCTTCGGGCGCATGCCCGCATTTCGCGGGTTCCATTAGCACGTCGATCGGGCTCGAGTATTCGTCGAACTGAATAGTCGTCGACGGGAATATGCGTCGAGAGGAATAGTCGTCGAAACGAATACAGCTCACGAAGACTTGCGCTCACGAAGACTCCCGCTCACGAAGGTTTGTGCTCACGAAGCAGTCGAATCGCAGGCTCAATCCGTGCGCGTTGTGCGCTTCCTCCGAAAAGGCCATCCAACGCGGAAAGTTCTGATGCGGCGCGTGCCTCATTTCCTGCGCGGAGGAATGCGAGTGCCGCTTCGGCGCGCAGGTAGGGATCGTTCGGAGTGGCGCGAATCGCGGCGTCCCACGCTGCCGCAGCTTGTGTCGTTTCTCCCGCTTCTGCAAGAGCAAGCGCGAATTGCTGCGCGATCGCGGCTTTCGCGCGTTCGCTTTCGCTCAGTGCTGACAGCAATCGTGCGGCATCACGTGGACGACCGTTCGCGCGCAGTGCCTTCGCGAGCACAAGCCGCATTTCCAACATGTCGCGGTCGCGCGTCAGTGCAGCTTCTGCAGACGCGAGCGCGGCAGCGGCCTCGCCACGCGCAAGCGCGATTTCAGCGCGAAGTGCCGCACTCCACGCGGCATTCGGTGCAAGGCGTTCGTGGCGTGCCGCGAGTTCATCGATGCGTGGATCACTTGCGTTCCGCGCGAGCGCCGAAAGCGCCGCAGGGAGAATGGTGGCGAGATCGTTTGGTGCGGCCGCCAGTGCAGCGTCATACAGCGATTGCGCGGTGTCGCGGTCGCCAATCCGATCGGTGAGCATCGCAGCGAATCGGCGCGCCTCGACCGAGGGCTGGTTTGCAGCCGTTGTCGTGATAGTTGTTGTCGCGAAAGTTGTTGTCGCGACCGTCGATTCCGCAACAGCACGTTGCGCGGCCGACGCCGCCTCGCGCACGAGTTCTTCGCGCGACTTTGGCGAGAGATCCTCTGCGAGCTCTGCGCGTGCGAAGTATGCGCGTGCTGCATACTCGAACGCGGTTCTTCCAAGTGAAGGGTCGGAACCCGCCTGTTCCACGAGCTTTCGCGCGACGAGTTCTGCCTCGCGCGTGCGACTGGCAGCGATGTAGGTTTCGATCGCGCGTGTCGCGTCGTCGAAAGTGGCGCGGGAAAATGCCTCGGAGGTTGGAGTAGAGGAGGGTGTTGCAGCTGTTGCTGGCGATCCGTGTTTTGATCGTATGTCTGATTGTGTTCCCGACCGTGTTCCCGACCGTGTTCCCGATTCGGCGCCTTCACCGCACCCGACGAAGCCGCGCGCGAACAGCACGACTCCAATCGCAACCGCAACCATCTTGGCGCCATCGCGTCGCGAAACGTCAGTCCGCGTGCGAGATTCATGAAAGCGTTCGGCGCGCATCACCACAATGTAGCCGCGAGCCGCGAGGCTTGAAAGCACGCGGAACTCAGCAATTTTCAAGCGTTGCATCGAAACAGCATGTGTCGCGCCGAAGGTAGAATCGCTGCCCCTATGTCTGCGACGTCCTCTCCATCCGCTTCCTCCGCTCACTCGATCTCCGAACTCCCCAAGGCGTACGTGCCATCGGAAGCGGAGGGCGCTGTCCACGCGCGTTGGGATGCTGCTCGCTGTTTTCACGCGGAACCAAGCGCACCGGGCGAGACGTACGCGATCTTCATCCCGCCGCCGAACGTGACGGCCGCGCTCCACCTCGGCCACGCATTCAACAACTCGCTGCAAGATCTCCTCACGCGCTACCACCGCATGCAAGGCGCAAACACGCTTTGGATGCCGGGCACCGATCACGCGGGGATCGCCACGCAAACGGTCGTTGAGAAACGTCTGCTCTTGCAAGGAAAGAAGCGCACAGATTTCACGCGCGAGGCGTTCGTCGAGAAGGTGCAAGAGTGGAAGGACGAGTACGAGGCGACGATTCTCGGGCAATTGAAGGGCATGGGTTGCTCGTGTGATTTCGAGCGCACGCGCTTCACGATGGATGAAACGTGCGCGACGGCCGTGCGTTACGCGTTCTTCACGCTCTTCAAAGATGGCCTCGTCTACCGCGGAAAGCGCCTCGTCAACTGGGATCCGGTCACGCAGACCGCGCTCGCCGACGACGAGGTCGAGATGGAGGAGGTCGACGGCAACTTCTGGTACCTCAAGTACCCGCTCGCCGACGGATCTGGCCACGTGACCGTCGCCACGACGCGCCCAGAGACCATGCTTGGCGATACGGCGGTTGCCGTGAATCCGAAGGATCCGCGCGCGGCCGCGTTGCGCGGCAAGAAGTTGCGGCTGCCGATCGTTGGCCGCGAGATTCCGATCGTTGAAGATGACTACGTCGTGATGCCC
>JBEIJG010000093.1:0-9410 GCA_040380385.1 Phycisphaeraceae bacterium
GGGAGATAGCCCGAGCGACGGAAGTCGTCGACGTTGATTTCGGGTAGCTGCACCTTGAGCGCTTCCGCAAGCCGAATCGCGCCTTCGAGATCGAGTTGCACGTTGTCGTCGCCGAGCCACTTGGTCCACTCTTCGATCGTCACAGTTCCTTCGGGCGGCGCTGTCAGCGCCTTCTCCTTCACCGCCTTGCGCAACACCTTGTCCTTGTCGCGCTTCGACATCTTCGAATCATCGGGATTCTTGATGATGGAAAGATGGCCGTACGTCGGGCGGCGGAAACCAAGCGCGTCCTGCAAAACCATGTGTTTCGCGGTGTTCGTGAAGTGCTCTTGTGCACGAAGTACGTGCGTCACACGCATCAATTCGTCGTCGACGACGACCGCGAAGTGATACGTCGGAAAGCCGTCCTTCTTGCGAATAACGAAATCATCGACTTCACCAGCGGGAAGCGTTGCATCGCCGAGCACTTCGTCTTGAATCGTGATCGGCACTTGTGGCGTGCGGAATCGCACAACGGGTTGCCGTCCCTCCGCGCGATAGCGCGCGATGTCTTCTGCCGATGGCGTGCCGCGGAATCGATAGCGAAACGCCTCTTTGCGCGCGGTCGCTTCTTTGCGCAGTGCGTCGAGTTCCTCGGCGCTATCCCACGCTTCGTAGGCCTTTCCTTCGGCGAGCAGCTGCGCGAAGTAGCGATCATAAATCGCGAGTCGTTCGCTTTGGAAGTAGGAACCATTCGCTCCGCCGCCGACGCGCGTTCCATCGGGCGCGACATATTCCGGACCCTCGTCCCAACGAATACCGAGCCAATCAAGATCCTTCAGGAACCCGACGCTCGCCGCGTCCGATGAGCGCTTTTGGTCGGTGTCTTCGATGCGGATGATGAACGTGCCGCCGCGCCCCTTGGCAAACGCCCACGAGTAAAGCGCGGTACGCGCGCCGCCGACGTGCAAATGACCGGACGGAGACGGGGCGAAACGAGTGACGGGGCCGGAATCGGAACGAGCGGTCATAGAGGCACTCAAATGAATTCAGTCAACGGATGTTTGAACGGGACAAACTGCAGTCCGCCGCCGCGCCGCGCAAACGGTTTGGGAGCGCGACCACGGCGCCTCGGACGGGAGTTCCGAGCGTGGGGCGCGCAGGGTAGCGAAATCGCGTGATCGGCTCGCGCGCAGCGCGCGACGGTGATGCGTGGTGACCACGGTGATTCCAACGGCAACAATAACGGCGACGGCAACCCCGCCGTTGCCACTCGAAGTTCGCAAGAACTCCCGAAACAAGAACTCCCGAGACAAGAACGCCTGAAACAAGAACTCCCGAAACAAGAACTCCCGAGATTCGGCGGAGTTCCTCGTTGCTTCTCGGAGGCGAACCCCGAAGATGCACACCTTGGCCCGCATCGGCTTCATCTCCGACACCCACGGTCGCACCGACCGCGCGCGACGCGCGATCGACCTTCTCATGGCGCGTGGCGCGGAGCGCATCGTGCATTTGGGCGATGTCGGCAGCGAATCGGTGCTCGACCTCCTCGCGGGGATTCCTGCGCTTGTCGTCTTCGGAAACTGCGACGACTCCCGAAATCTTGCGCGCTACGCCGAGATCCTCGGCATCGAAGTCGCCCACCCAAGCACGATCATCGAGTTCAAAAACGCAGCGGTCGGAGCGGATGCCGTCTCAGCAACCGAAGCGGGACGCGGCGTTCTGCGCATCGGTATGACGCACGGCCATCTCGAACGTGAAGTTGAACGCCTCTTCGACGCGCGGATCGACATTCTTCTGCACGGCCATACGCATGAAATCCGCGACGAGATTGTCCAAGGTGTTCGGGTCTTGAATCCTGGCGCGCTCCACCGTGCCAAGACACACACGGTTTTGCTCCTCGAGACAACGACCGCACACGCCACGTGGCTTGATGTTGATGTCGAACTTGATGGGAGTCTCGACGTGAATCTCGAGCCGACCGGGTCGTAAAGTCGCAAGAGGAAGTCGCACGATAAAGTCGCACGATAAAGTCGCACGAGGTGCGGGAAGCGTCGCGAGTCCATCAGCCGCCGAAACCGCGCGAGAGGGTTCGACGAACCGCGGCCCATGCACGGCACCGCCCTCACGCTCCTCCTTGCAAACGCCTTCGCGACCATCTTCATGACCGGGCTCATTTGGTTCGTGCAGGTTGTGCATTACCCGCTGTTTGCGCGCGTGGGGAACGCTGAGTTTCCTGCGTATTCGCGAGCACATCAGACGCTCACGACGCTCGTCGTGGGTCCACCCATGCTGGTCGAAGCACTCACGGCGGCCTTGCTCGTCGTCGTTCGGCCTACCGGTGTTTCGGCCGCTCTTTCGTGGACTGGCCTCGCACTTGTCGCGATGATTTGGCTGAGTACCGCCGCGTTGCAAGTTCCCTCCCACGCGAAACTCGTGCAGGGATTTGACCCCGCAATTGGCTCGTTCCTCGTTCAAACGAATTGGATTCGCACCGTCGGGTGGACCGCACGAGCGGTGGTCGTTCTCGCGATGCTCGCGCAAGCGATGCGGACTCTCACGCCCGTCGCTGGTGCGAACACGACGACTTGAACCTGTGGAAGTCATCGCGACGAGGATGCTCCGTCCATCCGCTCGGCAGGAACGAACGAGAGCCTGCGTTACAGTGCTGTGATGCCAGATGGGAACCCCGCATCGAATGCGCCCGAGGGAGCACCACGAAGTGACGCCCCGCGCGTTGAGGTCTTCGGTTGGACAGAGTCGTCCATCGAACTTGTCCGAGTCGCCTCAGTCGCGGAGGCCGTGTCGCTGCTCGACAAGTACCGCTTTCTCTGGATTGATGTCGAAGGCATCGCAAGCATCGACGCAGTCAACGCGCTTGAGGTTCCGCTTGAGATTCCACCGCTTGCATGCGACACGCTGATTGAAGGCATTCGCCGGCCCGGCGCAGACGACTTTGATGACGTCACCATCGTCACGATGCGCGCGCATTTGCCCGAAGGAACCGTCGAATTTGTAGACTTCGTCGTCGCGCCGCGATGCCTTGTCACGCTGCAAGAAAAAGCCGGCGGCGACGTCTTCAACCCTGTACGCGAGCGCTTGCTGCAGCAGTCGCCGCGCCTCGTGCGCACGGATGTCAACGTGGTGTTCTTGCTGCTCGGCCGCGCGGTGTGCGAGGGCTACCGACCAGTGCTTGAGCGCTTCTCAGGCAGTCTCGAAAAGTTCGAACGCGCACTTGTTCGTCATCCCGATGCGTCGATGCTCGATCGCATTCACAAGCAACGACGAGAACTGCTCTTCCTAAGGCAAGGACTCGCACCTCTGCGCGAGGCACTAGCAAACTTGCAGGCATCGCTCGCCGTTCGTGAAGAGGAAGAGCGCCACTTTCGGGCGCGACTCGCAGCGCTGCGTGAGCTTCAAGATGAGATCGGCGCGCTGCTTGACCTCGTCGAGTTCCAGAAGGACAGCGCCCAACACTTGCTCGACCTTTATCTCAACGCCGCAAGTAATCGATTGAATGAAATCGTGCGCGTGCTCACGATCATCAGCGTCATTTTCATGCCGTTGACACTCATCGCGGGCATTTACGGCATGAATTTTGAGCACGACAGCCCTTGGGCCATGCCCGAACTCCGCTGGCGGTACGGATACCCCTTCGCGCTCGGACTGATGGCGCTTTCTGCGGGCGGGTTCCTTTACTTCTTCTGGCGCAAAGGCTGGATTGGCGACCCGCTGCAGCGTCGTCGTGCCACTGCTGCGACCCCGGCGGCGTCGGGCTCCGCGCATGACGCGAGCTGGCCGCTTTCCCTCATGCTTTCGAGACGAAAACCGCGCGCCAATCGAAGCGGTCGGTCATCGGGAAACCACGCAAGTGGCGGTCCCAAAGCGCCGAAATAGCGGCGGCGTGAGCCCTTGCGAAAGCGCGGTATCCGTCCGATACTTGCGGTTTGGCCTGAGATCGCCTCAGGCCGCGTCTTCTCGCGTCCGTCGCAGGTCTCTCTCCGCAGGCCAAATCTCATGCATTCCGGCACGTCTTCCACCCAACGAGATACGAGTAGGAACTCCACCTTGAGGAACTCCCGCATGTCTGACCGCGCCTCTGACACCTTCGGCTCGCTCGTCTTTGCAGGCGACGTGATGTTGAAGCGTCTCCCACCCGACGTTTTCATGAATCTGCAGCGCACGATCAAGAACGGTTCTCCGCTTGATCCAGCGATCGCAAACACCGTCGCCGGTGCCATGAAGGATTGGGCGCTTGAGCACGGCGCGACGCACTACTGCCACTGGTTCCAACCGCTCACCGGCACGACCGCCGAGAAGCACGACGCATTCCTCTCGATGACCTCGGACGGCGGCGCGATTGAGAAGTTCAGCGGTTCGCAATTGATTCAGGGTGAGCCCGACGCGTCGAGCTTCCCGCACGGCGGCATTCGCGATACCTACGAAGCGCGCGGCTACACCGCGTGGGATGCGACGAGCCCTGCATTCATCTATCGCTCGGGCGAGCAGGCAACGCTGTGCGTTCCAACTGCGTTCGTCTCGTATACGGGCGAAGCGCTCGACAAGAAGACTCCGCTTCTTCGCTCGATTCAAGCGGTTTCGAAGCAAGCACTGCGCATTCTGAAGATCTTCGGCGCAGACCACGGCGTCAATCAGGTCATCACCACGCTCGGCGTCGAACAGGAGTACTTCCTCGTTGATGCCGAACTCGCGCAGCAGCGCCCCGATCTCTTGATCTGCGGACGCACGCTTGTGGGCGCTCCAGCACCAAAGGGTCAGCAACTCGAAGACCACTACTTCGGCTCGATTCCACAGCGCGTCCTCGCGTATATGGCTGAGGTCGAGCAACGACTCTTCGAGCTCGGCGTCCCCGTCAAGACGCGTCACAACGAAGTCGCGCCGGGTCAATTCGAACTCGCGCCGACCTATGAGAACGCGAACGTCGCGGTCGATCACCAAATGATCACGATGAGCGTGCTGCGCGAGACCGCAGAACGCCACGGTTTCGTGTGTTTGATGCATGAAAAGCCCTTCGCAGGCGTCAACGGCTCCGGCAAGCACAACAACTGGGCACTCTCGACCGACACGGGTGTCAACCTCCTCGATCCGCGCGACGAAACCCACACAAATATGCAGTTCCTCGTCTTCCTCTGCGCGGTCATTCGCGGGGTGGATGTGCACGCAGAAATGCTGCGCGGCTCGATCGCGAGCGCCGCGAATGATCACCGTCTCGGCGCGAACGAGGCGCCGCCGGCGATTATGTCGATCTTCCTCGGCGACATGCTGACCGACATCCTCGATCAACTCGAGTCGGGCAATCCGAAGAAGACGAAGAAGGGCGACGAGATGCAGCTCGGCGCGACGACGCTGCCGCAGATTCCGCGCCACACGAGCGATCGCAATCGCACGTCGCCGTTCGCGTTCACCGGCAACAAGTTCGAGTTCCGTGCCGTTGGTTCAAGCGCCTCGGTTGCGTGGCCGAACACCGTGCTCAACGCAATCATCGCTGACAGCCTCGATTTCATGGCAACGCAACTCGAGAAGCGCGCGGGAAAGAATGCCACGCAAGCCAAGCTCGAAACCGCTGTCAAGAGCCTGCTCAAGGACGTCGTCAAGGAACATCGTCGTGTGTGCTTCGACGGCGACGGCTACTCGAAGGCGTGGCATGATGAGGCCGCAAAGCGTGGCCTTGCGAATCACAAGTCGACGGTCGATGCGATCGCGATCTTCGGTTCGAAGAAGGCCGCAGAAGTCTTTACGCGCTTCAATATTCTCTCGAAGCGCGAACTCGAAGCGCGGTACGAAATCATGCTCGAGCAGTACATCAAACTGCTCCGCATCGAATCGCGCACGCTCCAGAACATGGTTCGCACGGCTGTCCTCCCCTGCGCGATGCGCTTCCAAGCGGAACTCGCAGACACGATCGGCGCCACGCAAAACTGCGGCGTCGAGTGCCCGGGCACCGAGGCTGAGTTGCGCGAAGTCGTCGGGTTGGTCGAGAACCTCCGCCGCGCGATCAACGCGGTTGAGAAGGCTGAAGATTTCCACGGCGACCACGGCAAACACGCGGCTCATTACCGCGACAAGCTCGTGCCCGCGATGCTCGACGCCCGCAAGTGCTGCGACGCGCTCGAGAAGGTCATGCCAGCCGATCTCTATCCGCTGCCGACCTACGCGGAATTGTTGTTCTCGACCCGCTGAACGAGCACATGGATCGAAGACCGCCGCCGATTCAATCATCGAGGCGCGTCTTCAACCGAAACCAACCTCCAAACCAACCCTGAGGGCCCTGCCACACGGCGGGGCCCTTTCTCATCGGTGCCACTGATGGGTGCCGTTGAGGGGCGACCGTCGCGATCGCCGCGAGACCTTTGGGCCACCGTGTTCTTGACCGTGTTCTTGGACGCATTGCGAGGAAGCCGCCGCGCGGTATACTCGCCCCTCTTTTCCACCGTACGGAAACTTCAGGATTCATCATGAGCACCGCGACCGATTCACAGCTCGACGTCGAGATCACCGTCACCGAAACCGCTCCCTGCACCAAGCAGATCAAACTGCGCGTGCCCGCTGCCGCGGTAGACGGCCGCCTCGAGGCTGCGTTCGGATCTTTCGCGATGGAAGCCGCGATGCCAGGCTTCCGCAAGGGCAAGGCCCCGCGCGCGCTCATCGAGAAGCGCTTCGGCGGCGCTGTCGCGCAAGAAACGCGCCAGCAACTCATGAGCGAGGCCTACGGCCGCGCGATCGAAGAGCACAAGCTTCGTCCGATCACCGAACCCCGTCCTGTCGACGGCGAAATGGTCCACGAAATCGCGCGCGGCAAGGACTTCGCGTTCAGCGTTGAAATCGAAGTCGCGCCTGAGTTTGCAATCCCCGACTTCGCTGGCTTCGACGTGAAGAAGCCGACGATCGAAGTGACGACTGATCACGTCGACGGCGAGATTCTCCGCCAGAGCTACCGTTGGGGTACGCCTGTTCGTATCGAAGGCCCGCTCGAGAACCTCGACCGCATGCTCGGCAAGGCTGTCGTGACGGTGGACGGCCGTGATGGCACGTACTTCGAAGCCGACAAGGCGCTCTGCGTTGTGCCGGCCAAGGAAGATGAAGGCAAGGGCGCCCTGCTCGGACTTCTCTTCGAAGGTCTCGACGCGTCGCTCATCGGTAAGAAGGTTGGCGACACCGTGAAGGTGACGACGACTGGCTCTGACAGCCACGAGCGCGAAGAACTCCGCGGAAAGAAGATCGCGATCGAGTACACGATCACCGAAGCTGAGCGCATCACGCCGCGCAGCGCCAAGGAACTCTCGGAGATGTACGGCGTTGAAAGCGAAGAGATTTTCCGCGAGCAAGTCAAGGACGCGCTCGAGCAACGCCGCGACAGCGAGCAACGCGCTGCGATGCGCGAACAAGTTTCGGAGCAGCTCGTTGCGAAGATCGACTTCGCGCTTCCTTCGAAGTTGAGCGAGTCGCAAGCGGCCCGCACGATCGAGCAACAGCGCATGGAACTCCTCTCGCGCGGCCTCGATCCGGCGTCGGTTGAAACGCGGCTTGCCGAACTCCGCGGCAAGAGCGAGAAGGTCGCGAAGGACCGGCTCAAGCTCTTCTTCATCATGGCGCGCCTCGCTGAGCACTTCGGCGTGCAGGTCACCGAGCAAGAACTCAACGGCCGCATCGCGATGATGGCTGCGCAACAGAATGCGCGCCCTGATCAGATGCGCCAGCAGATCGAGCAGAGCGGCCGCATGGGCGACGTCATTTCGATGATCCGCGATGCGAAGGTCGGCGACCGCGTGATTTCGCTCGCGAAGGTTTCGGACATCTCGGCCGAAGATTGGAACAAGGTCGTCGAGGCAAAGGCGAAGGCCTAAAGCCCAAACGATGTTGAAGCCCGGTGGACTGCACCCGCGTCCACCGGGCTTTTCTCTCAAGGCGTTCGCTGTGAGTTTCCGTGGGGGCCTTTCTCTGGGGGCCTTTCTGGGAATCATTTCCTAAAGGCCTTTCCCTGAAGGTTGTTCTCAGAACCTCGCGCCGCGCGAGAAATCGCAACCAACCCTGCACACCACATGCGCATCACGCCGAAGGAGAGCCTCGGACCCATGCACTCGGCTGTGCCAACTCTTGTCGCGAGCGACGCGAGCTCCATCATCTGGAGCATCGGCCCGATCATTCTCGGACTGATTGTGGTTGTCGTTGTTGGCTGGTTCGTCGTGGTGCATGTTCGAGGTTGGATGAAGGCTTCGGGAGAGTCCGGAGAAGCCTTCACCCTGGATGATCTGCGACGAATGCATCGCGCTGGCGAGATCTCCGACGCCGAGTTCCAGCGTGCGCGCGAAGCCATGATCGGAGCGGTCCGATCCCAGAAGAAGTCGGAGTCGGAGCGGCGCGCGGGCGCGTCGGTCGACCCCGAGCTTGCGCGCAGCATCGAGGCCGAGAGACGCGAGACCGAAACACGCGACACCGAACCAACAGCGAACCGCGGAAATGTGCCGCGCCCCTTGTCCGGCCCCTTGTCCGGCCCCTTGTCCGGCCCCTTGTCCGGCCCGGGTGAGCAGCCGGGCGAGCATTCAGGCGGCTCGAGCCACGGAAAGACCGTGGTCCGACGACCAGACGTCCTTCGTCGCCCGCCCGAAGATCGCTCCGGGAAGCGTGAGGAATGAAAGTGCTTTCGATCCTGCCGCATTCTCCCGTCCGATACAGTTGACCCTCACCGATCCACGGTCCTTCCCCCGTCCCAACATGATGCAGCCCAACCCACAGCACCCGCTCCACTCGCATGCCCGCCCAATGGCGACCAGCCAGCCGCCACGCCGCGGCGGTGCGGGTTCAGGCGTCGGTCCCGGCGGCCACGGAGGTCATGGAGGTCATGGCGGGCATGGAGGCCATGGCGGGTCCGGCGGTCGCGGCGATGGCGGTGACTTCGGCGGCGGCTCTGGTGGCGGCGGCGGCGGTGGTGGCGACGGCGGATTCCGAGGCAAGAAGACCTCGACCTGCTCCTTCTGCGGCAAGACCTCGCGAGAGGTCGGCGCCATGGTCGAGGGCCCCGGCGACGTCTACATCTGCTCGAACTGCACCGACCTCTGCCAGAACATCTTCAAGCAGGAGAAGCGGCGCGTCGCTGCCGCGCGCCCCCTGTTCGCGACGATCCCGTCGCCGCGCCAGATCAAGGAGTTCCTCGATCAGTACGTGATCGGCCAGGACGCGGCGAAGCGCTCGCTCGCCGTGGCCGTGCACAACCACTACAAGCGTCTGTCCGTCGCCGAGGGCGAGGACAACGCGATCGAGATCGACAAGTCGAACGTCATGCTGATCGGTCCGACCGGCACCGGCAAGACGCTGCTCGCGAAGACGCTCGCGCGCATCCTCAACGTCCCCTTCGCAATCGGCGACGCGACCACGCTCACCGAGGCCGGCTACGTCGGCGAGGACGTCGAGAA
>JBEIJG010000094.1:0-9400 GCA_040380385.1 Phycisphaeraceae bacterium
CGCGACGGGCGCGACCGCGAATTGGATCGGCTTGCCCAACGAATTGCGCCTCGCGATGAATGGTGGCGGCGTGAGCGCGTGCGCCGTTTGTGACGGTGCGCTTCCTGTCTATCGCGATCAGCCGCTCGCTGTCGTCGGTGGTGGCGATACCGCAATGGAAGAAGCGAGTTACCTCACGAAGTTCGCGTCGAAGGTGTACGTCATTCACCGCCGCGACTCGTTCCGCGCGTCGAAGGCCATGCAGGCGCGGATTCTCGACAATCCAAAGGCCGAAGCGGTCTGGAACTCCGTCGTCGTCGACGTTGTTGGTCAAGACTTCATCGAAGGTGTCGTCCTTGAGAACGTCGTAACGAAGGAGCGACGCACGCTCGCCGTGAAGGGTCTGTTCATCGCGATCGGTCACTCGCCTGCGACGAAGTTCCTCGCGGGTACGGGTATCGAGTTCGACGACAAGGGCTACGTCATGCTTCGCACGCGCTCGAGCCGTACCAATATCGACGGCGTGTTTGCCGCAGGCGACGTTGCGGATGCGAACTATCGTCAGGCGATCACGGCGAGCGGCATGGGTTGCCAAGCGGCAATCGACGCAGAGCGCTGGCTCGCGGAACACGGCGTGCACTGAATTTGAGCGGTCGCCGCTACGGCGGCTCCCTCTGGCGTGATCCGCGCTGACGAATGTCGCATCTCAGCCCGCGGCGATTCACTCGCCGCGAGGCTGGCCAGAGCGAGCGAAAGCGAAGCGAGTCGCGAGCGCTCAAGTATCCCGCGCTCACGGCACTGCGGGCAAACGTCCTGCTTCTGCGCGCGTGCCATCCTTTGAAAGAGGCTCGTACCACGCGCGCAACATGGAGCGGAGTCGCGCGGTCACTTCAGGGTGCTGTGCTGAAACCTCGCGGAGTTCCGAGGGATCTGTCGCGACATTGAACAACTCTTCGCGCGAGCCGTCGGGATTCCACAGGTACTTCCAATCGCCGTCGCGGACCGCGAGCATCGGGCTCTTCCAGAAGACGGGGCCTTCGATCGGGTAACGCCATTCCCAGAAGAGGGGCCGCGCTCTTGGTTCGCGCGCCTTCGATGACGGGTCGCGTGCATCGTTTGCGCCGCGCAGCGCAGCGCTGAAGTCAACACCGTCCCACGCGGCGCGCGTGGCAGGCTCCACTTCGACGCCGTCAACCAACGCGGCGAGTGTTGGTGCCAAATCGAGACCGCAAATCACGCTCTCGCGATCGACCACACCTGCAGTTACGACATTCGGCCAACGCGCGATCCATGGCGCACGAATGCCGCCCTCGTAAAGACTGCGCTTTCCACCGCGAAATGGACCTGCGCTTCCGGCAGCGCTCCATCGGACTGGAGCCATCGCGGCCGTTGCGGGGCCGTTGTCGGAGGTGAAGAGGACCAGCGTGTTCTCGGTGAGCTTTCGCGCGTCGAGCGCATCGAGGAATCGGCCGATCTGCCGATCGAGTTCGGTCACCGCGGCTGCGTACAACTCATCAGGCGCGGTGATTCCCTCCGGAACATTTCGACGAAAGGGCGCGCGTTGCTGCTCGCTCGGCGCAACTGGCGCGTGTGGATCGCTCAGCCAGAGTTGCATGTAGAACGGCGACTTCGTCGCCTGCGCACGATCAATTTCTTCGATTGCGGTGTCGACGAGCGTCGCGCTATTCGTTGGTCGCTCGGGGAGTGTGGCGAGATCACGTTCGCCCTCGCGGAGATCAACCCAACGCGCACGATCGAAGCCATACGGCAGCGGCGTCTCCGCGGTCGCGCCAACGGTCAGATGCCACTTCCCAATGTGCACCGTTTGGTAGCCCGCGCGCCGAAGAATGTCGGCGATCGTTGGAACGTCGGGATCGAGTCGCTCCGCATTGCCGAGCGCCGCGTTTCGACCATTCTCGACAAGCGGCGAAAAGAGCTGCAGTTCCGCGGGAAATCGACCTGTCAGCAGTGCGGCGCGTGTTGGTGTGCACGTACTCGCAGCTTGATATCCCTGCGTGAATCGTGTGCCTTCTGTCGCAAGACGATCGACCGCGGGCGTCTTGAAAGTTTGGTTGCCTTGAACGGAAAGGTCGCCCCAACCGAGGTCGTCGGCGAGGATGACGATGATGTTCGGGCGCGCGCGCGATGCTGCGTTCGTGGTGATTTTTGAGGTGACATTTGACGTGTCTTTCGACGTGTCGGTCGAAAGGCACAGCGCATGCGCAGAGGGTGTGAGCGCGTTCGACAAGCCGAGGCCGACGAACGTCGTGCAAAGGAGCGCACGCGCCTCGATCACGACGCGACCTCGGGTTTATCCGGCGCGATGCGCGTCATGATCTTCGCGACAACGCAGTCGCCCCACACATTCACCACCGTGCGCGACATATCGACGATGCGGTCGACACCGAGAATCACGCCGATCGCCGCGATCGGCAGCGGCTCGATGCCGCGGCCCGCAGTGGTGGCGTTCACCGCGCTGATCACGATGACCATGGTGACGAGGCCTGCGCTTGGAATACCCGCAGCACCGATCGCCGCGAGCACGCTCGTCAGCACAACGACCACGATCTCAGAGAACGCAAGATCCACGCCGAAGAGTTGGAAGAGGAAGAGGACAACCACCGCTTCGTAGAGCGCGGTTCCGTCCATATTCATCGTGGCGCCGAGCGGAACGCAGAAGTTGGTCGCGCGTTTCGAGCAGCCACCTTCGTTGATGCACGCTTCGATCGTGACGGGAAGCGTCGCGTTGGAGCTGGAGGTCGAGAAGGCCGTGAGGAAGACGCGACGAAGATTCCAAAGGAGCGTCCAGCCGTTGCCGCCGCCGAAAACCGAGCAATAGAGCGGCAGGATGAGGAAGGCATGAATCGCCAAGCCTGCGAGTGCAACGGCCATGTAGCCAAGGACGGGCGTCGCGACGTTTTGGAGGCCGATTTTTGCAACAACGCCAGTGACGAAGAAGTAGAGGCCGATCGGCATGATCCAGAGGATCCAACCGATGACCTGCATCACGCCTGCGAGCAGCGATTGGAAGAGGTCAAGCGCTGGCTTGCCGATATCACCCGCCGCAGCGAGGCCGAGGCCAAGCAGAATCGCAGAGAAGATCGCCGCCATCGTCGAGCCTCCGACCATGTCTTGGATCGGATTGCGTGGAACGATTTGCGACAGAATGTTGAGCCACGCGCCACCAACGCCGGTGGATTGCGCGGCTTCCATGCGTTGGACGCGCGTCGCGTCGCTTGTGAAATCTTGCGTTGCTTGCTGCATCAGCGCGGCGCGTGTCTCAGGTGCGACGCCGACGCCCGGTGAGAACGCTTCGATGAGGATCGCGCCGAGTGTCGCCGCGATCAGCATGCTGAGGACGTAGAGGACGACCGTCCCGAGGCCGAGTCGACCGAGTGTTGCGGGCTTTCCAACCGACGCGATGCCGCACGCGACGCTCAGGAAGACGATCGGAATAACGAGCATCTGCAGCGGGCGCACGAGGAGATAGTCGCCGGCGATTTGCCAGAAGCTCGAGAGAGTGCCGCCCTGCGCGTGCAGGTATTGGCCGGTTGCGATCGCTGCGATGAGCGCGACGAAGAGGAACGCCGTTTGGCGGGCCGCGCCCTTCGAGGAACTTGAAGAAGTCGACATGCGGGGATGCTAATCGACGCGCAGGGCGAGGCGCGAGCGCTCGTTCTGATGGCGGTCGCCGCTGCGGCGGCTCCCTCTGGCGCGATGCACGCCAGAGCGCTCAATCACGACACCACCTCAGCCCGCGGCGCCACTTCAAAAGCTACGGCTCGCCGCGAGGCTGGCCAGAGCGAGCGAAAGCGGCCACATGAAGCGAAGCTTCATCAGGCCGCTCAGTCGCGAGCGCTCAAATCACGGCACAACACTTCGCACGTGCGTTTCGACCAACTGCTCCGGATCCACGGGGCCCGGCGCATCGGTCATGAGATCTGCGCC
The DNA here is from genome assembly GCA_040380385.1 of Phycisphaeraceae bacterium. Taxonomy (GTDB): domain Bacteria; phylum Planctomycetota; class Phycisphaerae; order Phycisphaerales; family SM1A02; genus QWPT01. The sequence continues at coordinate 3,928 of JBEIJG010000094.1, forward strand.
CGACTGTGTCTTCGGGAACGCGATCACGTCGCGGATGTTGTCGGTGCCCACGATGTGCATCACGAGGCGATCGAGACCGAACGCGATGCCGCCGTGCGGAGGCGCGCCGTACTTGAGCGCATCGAGGAGGAAGCCGAACTTCACCTTCGCATCTTCTTGCGTCAGGCCGATCAGTTCGAAGACCTTCGCTTGGACGCTTTGGTCGTGGATACGAATCGAGCCGCCGGCGATTTCGCTGCCGTTGAGGACGAGGTCGTAGCCCGCCGAGAGGCAGCCACCCGGATCGGTGCCGAGGATTCCGAACTGGTCAGGATTCGGACTCGTGAACGGGTGGTGAAGCGCAACCCAACGCTTGCCGTCGTCGTCCCAATCAAACATCGGGAAGTCGACAACCCACAGGAAGTTCCACTTGCCTTCAGGCACGATCTCAAGGTCGCGCGCGATCTTCTGTCGAAGTTCGCCGAGCGTCTTGGTTGCAATGTCGTAGTGATCGGCGGCGAAGACGACGACGTCACCCGGAACAAGCCCGAGCTTTTCGATGAGTTCGGCCTTCACCGGCTCACAGAACTTCGCGACGCCCGTCTCGAAGCCGTTGGCACCGAGCTTGGTGTACGGGATGCCGCCGGCCTTAAAGGTCTTTGCGAAATCGCTGTAACCATCGAGCACCTTGCGGGTGAGTTTCTCGTTCGGTGCGGGGACGCGGATCGCCTTGACGACGCCCTTGCGGCCAGCCTTGATCTTCGCGAGCGCATCCTTGAAGACGCCAAACTCGGTCTTCGCGGCGATCTCGGAGACGTCGCGAATCTCAAGGCCGTAACGCGTGTCGGGGCGATCGATACCGAAGCGCTCCATGGCTTCCCAATACGACATGCGCGGCACTTCGCCGATGTCGTAATTGAAGAGTTCTTTCCAGAGGCCGCGCGCGAAACCCGTCATCATGTCCATGACGTCTTCGCGCTCAACGAAACTCATCTCAAGGTCGATCTGCGTGAACTCCGCTTGACGATCGGCGCGCGGATCTTCGTCGCGGAGACACTTGCAAATCTGCAAGTAGCGATCGCAACCCGCGACCATCAGAATCTGCTTGAAGAGTTGCGGGCTCTGCGGCAGCGCGTACCACTTGCCGGGGTGAAGACGCGCAGGCACGATGAAGTCGCGTGCGCCTTCAGGCGTCGTCTTGATGAGAAGCGGCGTCTCGATTTCGAGGAAGCCGTTTTGGCTGAAGTAGTCGCGCGCAAACTTCGTGATGCGCGAACGCGTGCGCAGAATGTGCTGCATGCGCGGACGACGCAGATCGATGTAGCGGTACTTGAGGCGTGTTTCTTCGCCGATCTTGTCGGCATCGTGGTCGTCAGGGAGAATCGGCGGGGGTTCGGCCGAGTTGAGCAGCTCGAGTTTCTCCGCGACGATTTCTACCTCGCCACTCGCGAGTTTCGGGTTGGCTCCACCAGCGCGCACACGCACCTTGCCCGTGACTGCGATCACGTACTCGCGACGCAGCGTGCGCGCGAGCGTGACGAGTTCGGCGGGCGACTGCTCGAGGTCGAACACGACCTGGCAAAGGCCTTCGCGATCGCGAACGTCGGTGAAAAGAAGCCCTCGACCTTGGTCGCGGTAGGTGTTGATCCAACCGGTTACGGTGACGGTCTGTCCGACGTGGCTCGAACGAAGCGAGCCGCACATGTGGGTGCGCTTGAGCATGGGGGCGGGATGGTACCGATTCCCGCCACACGCGGAGGCGATGAAGAGCGATCAAGAGCGGTGAAGCACGGTGAAGAGCGGCGAAGAGCGGTGAAGAGCGGGGGCGACTCGCCTTCGCGATGAAGATCACGTGCTGCTGCCGCGAGGCCATCTCCGCGTCGAAGTCGAACCCGCTACCTTGCTGGGCGTGGCAAACGCACGCCGCATTGTCCTCTTCACCGCGCAGGAGCCGTCGGGCGATGCCCACGCCGCTCCCGTCATCGCGCGATTGCGCGAGCGTTACCCCGAGATCGAGCCCGTTGCGTGGGGCGGCCCCAAGATGGAGGCCGCCGGTGCGACGATGCTTGGTCGCACCGCCGACGACGGCGTGATGGGGCTCGCAGGCATTTCAAAGGTCGTTGAGGTGAAACGGCTCCACGACGAAATTGTGGGGTGGGCAAGCAAAAATCCGGTCGCGGTACACATGCCAGTCGACAGCCCGAGCGCGAACTACCCGCTGTGTGCGCGCTTAAAGCCGATGGGTATCCAGGTTGTGAACTTGGTGGCGCCGCAGTTGTGGGCGTGGGCTCCCTGGCGGATCGGCAAGGTCCGTCGGCTCTCTGACATTTTGCTCTGTCTCTTGCCCTTCGAAGAGGAGTGGTTCCGCTCGCGCGGCGTGGTGGCGAAATTCATCGGCCATCCGCTTCTTTCGAAACCGATTGATGTGGCGCGCGCCGACGCCGAAGCCGCAGCACTCCCCGCGGGTGCGCCGAAAATCGTGCTGCTGCCTGGTTCGCGCTCGTCCGAAGTGCGCGCCAACGGTCTGCTGATCGCGGAGACATTCGCGCTTGTACGCGCTCGCCATCCGCAAGCCACCGCGATTGTCTTTGCTTCAAACAGCGCCAATGCCGAACGATTCGTCGCCGCGTGCGGAGGTGTGCTGCCTGAGGGCGTCCGCGTCATGGTCGCGGGCCGCGACGGAACGATCGAAGGCGCGATTCGTTGGGCCGACGGAGCGATTGCGGTCTCGGGAACGGTGAGTCTCGACTGCACCCGCCAATCGCGGCCTGTCGTTGGCGTCTATCGCACGAGTTGGATCGAGGCGACGTTGGCGGGTTTGGTTTTGCGGAGCCCGAACCGCCTACTGCCAAACATCGTCGCTGGCCGTCGCATCGTTCCTGAATTCGTGCCGTACGCAGGCGGCCCCGAGCCGATCGCGCGCGAGGTTCTTCGATTGATCGAAGATGCAGCGGTGCGGTCGCGCACTGTCGCGGATCTTGACCACGTGGTCGCGCAATTCATGGCGCGCGATCCAGCTCCAATCGCCGCCGAGGTTCTCGCACAATCGGTCGCAGGGAAGCGGCTCGACAATGCCGCTCTCGACCAGATCGTTGCCCTCGCGATGCGTGCGGAGTGATCGCGCACGAACGTTTGCGTTTGCATTCGGGCGGGAATCAAACCGAAGTTCGGTCTGTCCTTCGGCCGCCGCGCGATGCCTGATGGGTACGTTTCCTGTAGACTCCGCGCCCCGGAACCTGACCGAGGAATCCATCCATGAAACACCGCATCGCTCGTACCGCCGCCACTCTTCTCGCTCTTGCGGCACCAGCCGTCCTTGGAACCGCCGCCCTCGCCGCGGACGCCTTCGCGAACAGCGTGAAGATCGTCTCGAGCCTCCCACGCACGGGCAGCGCCAATGCGCAGACGACCTCGATGGTCAATGGCATCAAGATGGCAATCGCGGAGGTCGGCGGCAAGATCGGCGACACGACCATTCTTTACGAAGACTGGGACGACGCGAGCCCACAGCGCGGCAACTGGGACCCGGCGGTTGAAGCGCAGAACGCCGATAAGGCGATCGCGGACACCTCGGTCGTCGCGTACATCGGCACCTACAACTCGGGCGCTGCGAAGATCTCGATGCCGAAATTGAATACGGCCGGCATTGTGATGGTGAGCCCCGCGAACACCGCGTCCGGTCTGACGAAGGCTGGCCTCGGCGAAGCGAACGAGCCCGCGGTCTATCGCCCAAGCGGCAAGATCAACTACTTCCGCGTCGTCCCGACCGACGATGTGCAAGGCGCCGTCGCTGCTGATTACGCGAAGGAAATCGGCCTGAAGAAGGTCTTCGTCCTCAATGACCGCGAGGTGTACGGCAAGGGTGTCGCAGGCGCGTTCGAAGCGCGCGCGAAGGAAATCGGCCTCGAAATCGTCGGCACCGACGGTCTCGACGCGAAGGCCTCGAACTACAAGAGCCTCGTCACGAAGATCAAGCAAGCCGGCGCAGACCTCGTCTACTTCGGTGGCACCACGCAAACGAACGCGGGCCAACTCGCGAAGGACATCGTTTCGGGTGGCCTGAAGGCGAAGTTGATCGTTCCCGATGGTTGCTACGAGAACGCGTTCATCGAGGCCGCGGGCGCGAAGGCGCTGCAAGATCGCTGCTTCATCACGTTCGGCGGCGTTGACCCGAAGCTCCTCAAGGGGAAGGGCGCCGAGTTCTACGAGAACTACAAGAAGACCTACAAGGCGGAACCTGAGGGTTACGCGGTGTACGGCTACGAGTGCGCGAAGGCGATCCTTGCAGCGATGGAGCGCATCCACAAGGCTGGTGGCAAGATCGACCGCGCGACTGTGCTCGCGGAAGTCGGCAAGACCAAGGACTTCCAAGGCGCACTCGGCACGTGGAGCTTCGACGAGAACGGCGACACGACGAATCGCACCTTCAGCGTCAACACCGTGAAGAACGGCGAGTTCTCAACCGTGAAGGTTGTGCAGTGAGTGACCGTCGCGCGCACGCTTGCGCGCAGTCGAGCGCAAACTTCAAGACGGTGTTCGCCACTGCTTACGGCACGGCTTACGGCACGGCTTACGCCACGAGTTTCGTTCTGAGTATTGAGGTTTTTCGCGGATGACTGAGACCGAAGTTTTCCTTCAGCAAGTCATCTACGGCCTGTCGAACGGCATGATCATCGCCCTCGTGGCGCTTGGCTACACGATGGTGTACGGCATCGTGGAGTTGATCAACTTCGCGCACGGTGATGTGTTCACCCTTGGCGGCTTTCTTGCGCTGACGGTTGTTGGCGCGCTCGGTGCGGCGGCGATCCTCGACCCGAACACGCTCGGCGACAGCTCGCATTGGCTGCTGCTCGTTGGCCTCGTCGTCACAGCAGGGCTCTTCTGCGGTTTTCTCAACGTCGCGATCGATACGGTCGTCTACAAGCCGCTGCGTCGCGCACCCAAACTGACGCAACTCGTCGCCGCGATCGGTGTCAGTTTCATCCTCGTGAACATCGCGCTCTTCTGGGGCGGTGCACCGATGGAAGTCTTCGGCGGCGGCAACGCGGCCGCGGCGAGTAAGGACTTCCCCGAGATTCTCGAAGGTTCGAATCTTCTCGGCGAGGATTCCAACGTCGTCTTGCGACTCGAAGATCTCGCGATCTTCGTCATCACGATTCCGCTGATGATCGGCCTGACGCTCTTCGTGAACCGCACGCGACTCGGGCGCGGCATGCGCGCGACGGCGCAGAATCCAGTTGCCGCGCGTTTGATGGGTATCAACACCGATCGCGTCATCGCGGCGACCTTCCTCATCGGCGGGTTCCTCGGCGGCGCTGCCAGTGTCATGTGGGCGATCTACAACAACACGATCTCGTTCCAGATGGGTTTCCGAGCGGGTATGGATGCGTTTACTGCGGCCGTGCTCGGTGGAATCGGCAGTCTTCCCGGTGCGATGATCGGTGGCGTTCTGATCGGCTTGATTCGCGCGATGAGCGACCAGTACATCGAAACG
>JBEIJG010000095.1:0-9379 GCA_040380385.1 Phycisphaeraceae bacterium
GGCCCGCGAGGATTCACTCCGAGCGAGGCCGGCCAGAGCGAGCGAAAGCGAAGCGAGTCGCGAGCGCTTCAGCACGACGCATCTCGGCCCGCGAGGATTCACTCCGAGCGAGGCCGGCCAGAGCGAGGGCGCGGCAAGAGCCGCGCTCGAGCGCTTCAATTCAGAACGCGAAAATCGTATCGATGATCTTCGCGATGATGCCCTTCTCGGCAGTGTCGCGCAATTCGCCCGTTGTGAGTTTCTTCACAACGGCATCAGCAACACGCTGCGAAAGCACTTGATTGTTCCCGTCAATGTCTTCTGGTCGGCAAATGCCCGAAAGCGTAATGACCTGCGATTCGCCGTCGTTCACAATCTCGCGGCGCGCTTCAATGACGAGTAATCCATTGGGACGAACTTCCACGATTTCCGCTGTGACACGCGCGGTGAAGTCATCGCTGCGCGCATACGAACCTTTGCCTTTGAAGTTCTTTTCCCCAGCGACCCCGATCTCAGGCAAGCTACCGCTATCGATCGGTTGAAAGAATCCGTCACCGAACGACGTCGGGTCCATGCTGATCCACGCGTCAACCGCCGCAGACATTCCATAGTCTTTGTCGGCTTTCGCATCGGAGGCGCTCTTCGAACGGCTTGATTCGCTGATGACGATCGTGACGAGGTCATGAATCGCGAACTTCCGCGGTTCAGGTTCCTGCACCGCGAACAAGCTGCCTGGCTCATTCACAGGTTGACCGCGACGATCGACTTGCGCAGGATCTTGCGAAAGAACTGCTTGCGACGTGAGCGATCTGGTTGGAACCGCAGCCGGCTTCTCATCGTCGCGCAGCACGCGCTTCTGACTTGGTTTCGTTGGAGCAGTGCGCGCAGGCGATTCGGTCGAAGTTGCCTCGCGTTCTTGGCGCGGAGCTTCTGATTGCGCCAGCACGAGCGAGGTCGACGCACTCACAATGCCCGAAGCGATGAGGATCGTGTGCAGTGTGTTCGTTCGCATGAGAGATTCGCGCCGGAGTCAGAGGGTTTTTGAAGTTCGAACAAAAGAAGTGAAGCGTGTCTTCGTGACAAGCCCTCAGCGCACCACGGCGCGGCCGGGCGCGATGACTTCTGCACTCAATGCTTGTGCGTCGCGACGACGACCTTTCGCGGCTTGTTCAACGGCGATCACGTCACCTGCGAGACCATCCTCAAGCGCAACGGCCTCGAACTCGATGGCAACCATGCCGACTTCGCGGCGCACCATGATGCGTTCGTTGCGGCGCACTGCGAGCGGACGTTCGATGTCATCGGCTGCAACCACGACGCCCGCGCTGAGTTGTTTCGCGGTGCGCGTACCGATGGTGGTTGCAGGTTCTGCAGCGCGTTCGCACTCGCTCGGTGCAATGAAACGCGTTTCAATCGTGCTGTTCGTTGCATCAATGGATTCGCCGCGGCGGACATCACATGCAATCGTGACAACCTCCCGCGCAAGACGTGGTTCGATACGCACGCGATCGCGTGAGACGATCTGCGTGCCTTGGTACGCGATCACTTCGAGGTCCACGCGATCAGTTCGCAGCGCAGTCTTCGCAACGATTTCGTAGCGAATTCCTGGCTTCGCCGTGAGTTTGGCGAGATCCTCCTCGCGTATCGCAAGTCGAACGTTCGCGAGATCATCGCCGAACGCGTTGCCGACGAGATTCGATGCAATTCCAAGCGGCGTGAGATCGCTCGCGAACTGCGCAGGTTCAATGAGCTTCGGTTCAGTGCGCCGCGTCACTTCCATCGCCGTACGAACTCGAACGACGGGCTCTTCGGGAGCGGTCGCAACTGCAGTTGTTGCCACACGCACCGGTCGAACCACGACGCGGTCGCCGTTGAACTTGATATTGCCTGGGTTGGCGCCCGCAGCAACGAGCTTTTGTCGCACTGCATCGACAGCCAACTCGAATGCGCCTGCATCGGTGCGACCGACTTCGACATGTGCGAATTTCTTCGCTTCGCCATCGAGTTCGGCGACGTCGCTGAGCAGGATTGCAGTACTCGGCGCAAGGCGTACCGACTTGCGCAACGTGATGGTGTCGGCAGCGAACGCGGACACGGCGAGCGTGAGCGCGGCGGCGCAAGCGGCGAGGGTGTGTAGGCTTGAGAACTTCATGACGAATCTCCGAGTTCAGCGATCAGCGAATCGCAAGATTGGTGATGTTCTGGAGCGTCTCGTTCGAAGCCTGAATCACCTGGCTATTCATTTCAAACGTGCGCTGCGTCTTGATGAGCGACACCAACTCAGTCACAGGATCGACGTTCGACGCTTCGAGAAAACCCTGTCGCAGCGCGCCAAAGCCTTCTTGATCCGGCTGCGCTTCGAGTGGTTCACCAGATGCTTCTGTCGGGATGTACGTGTTGTTGCCGACCGTTTCGAGGCCCGTGGGATTGATGAATCGCGCGAGAAGAATCGTGCCGAATTCCACAGGATCAACTTGTCCTGGCACGTTGCCCGTGACGACTCCATCTTGTGAAACGTTGATGTTGCTCGCGTCTTCGGGAAGCGTGATTTCAGGCTCGAGTCGCCAACCTGGTGAATTCGCGAGCACGATCTGGCCCTCTTGATTCAGCGTGAAATTACCTGCGCGCGTGTAACCAATGCCGTCGCCGACGTCAGGCGAGATCTGCAACTGAAAGAAGCCGTCGCCTTCAATCATCAAGTCGAATGGCTTGCCCGTCGACTCGGCGGCACCTTGACGGAAATCGAGTTGCGTGCCGGAAACTTGCGTTCCCAAGCCGACGTAGAGGCCAGTGGGTCGCTGAATCGCGTCGCCCGACTGAATGCCTGGTTGTGCGAACTCTTGATAGAAGAGATCTTCGAAGTTCGCGCGTGAACTCTTGAAGCCCGTGGTGTTCGCGTTCGCGAGGTTGTTCGCGATGACGTCGAGGCTTGTCGAGCAAGCGTTCATGCCGGTGGCGGCGGTGTTGAGTGCGATGTAGCTCATGTTGTGTCTCCTTCAGCGATTAGCCGAAGCGTCCGAAGGTTTGAATGAGTCGTCCGGTGGCCTGATCTTCAGCCTGCATCAACCGTGTGGCGAATTCGATGCCGCGCGAAACTTTGATGAGTTCCGCGAGCGAAAGCACTGGATCGACGGTGCTCTCTTCGAGATGTCCTTGACGAACGATCGTTGCATCTGGTGCCGCGTTCACGCGTCCACCGAGAAGACGCATCGCATCGCGGCCTTCTTTCACGAGGTTGCGCGCGTCGTCGGGTACGACAACTGCAAGACGCGCGACTTCGTCTTCGCCCTGCAGAACGCGGCCTTGTTCGTCGATGCGCACATCGGCTTCGTCCATATCGAGTTGAATCTTCTTGCCGTCTGCGTCAAGCACCGCGGCGCCAGACGTCGCGAGCACAAGCGTGCCGTCTTTGCCGCGAGCGAGCGCCCCGGCGCGTGTCAGGAGCATGTCGCGAGAACCGGCGCCTTTCGACGCATTTTCGAGGCGCAGGAAGCCTTCGCCTTCGATCGCGACGTCGAGTTGTCCGCCGGTGCGGCGAATCGTGCCTTGGCGCAAATCGATGCGCGCAGGATCGAACAGCGTTCCGCCGCCGAGTCCATCGAGCAGCGCGTTGGTGTCGGCATAGTGGCCGGGCTTCTCGAGATTCTCGGGAAGGCGCGCGCGCATCGAAAGCAGATCCGACTTGAAGCCGACCGTCGTCGCGTTTGCGAGGTTGTTCGCAACCGTGTCGAGGCGGCGCATGCCGGTGATGGCGCCCGTCGTGGCGAGGTGGAAGCCGTAGTTCATGCCGAAATCTCGTGCGTGTCGCGCGGGTTGACCGTGTCGACAGCGGTTGATGCAACGTCTGCGCCAGCCGCCGTGGGGGCCGGATGAAGCCGCCAGACGACCTGCCGCATGCCGGAGGTTCCGGCGACCACACGCCCCTCGCCGTCGGGTAGGTCCGCGAAGAGGCCGTTCATCTCGCGCGGAGCGGGCTTGAGGAGCCCAGCGGCTTGAGACGCGAGAATTGTGGGGAGGTGGAAGCGGCCGCGATCTTCGGCCGCTGCGATACGTGCCGCACGCGCAATCGCTGCGCCTACGAGATCGAGGGTCGGCAATTCTTGCGGATCGCGTGCGCGACGGGTCACAAGCGCGGGCGGACGGTCCGCTCCACGGCTGAATCGCGAAATCGCGCGGAAAACAAGGTCATTCGCGGCGTTCGCGGTGTCTCGGTGTCGTTCCATAGGGCACTCCTTGCCAGTCTGGGCGCGCGAGAAGCGATCTCGGCGAGCCCGATCCAACCTCCTGTCGGACCTGACTAACGAGCCCTAGGCAACGTCTGTGCCAAGGGTGTGGAATGCCGTGCGCCCGTGGTGTGGAACCCGCTTGCATGAGCGGCAACACGAGAGCAGCAAGACGAGAGCAGCAACACGAGAGCGGCAAGACGAGCGGTGAGGAGGCCCCGAAGGCCTCCGAGCGACGCGGCGGTTGGGAGGCTCAACAACGTTTCTAGCGATTCACTCGGGAATGCACCCACCGCGGCGCGCATCTTTCGCGCGCGCTCGGCAGGAATGCCGATCTTGGGAGGCTCACGATGTCTGTCCGCGCCGCGATCTGCCCTCACTTCGATAGCTGCGATCCGCGTTGCGGAGCGCGCATGACGCTCGGTCACCTCGATGAAGTCTTCCGATTCTGCACCGCCGAGTACGAGTCCTGCCCCGTCTTCCGCGGAAGCGCGAGTGGAATCACAGTCGGAACCCTCGCGCGCGAAGAGCACGAATGCACGGCTTCCATCGGTGCCGCGCAAGTCTCCGAAGGACGCTTCCAATTCTGCGACGGACCCGTCGCGGACGACCTCGCGCACGAAATCACGGGCGAAGTTACGGCCATCGCCAACCTCGCGCATGCTTGCATCGGACGAGTCGTCGAACTCACCATCGAACGCAGCAACGAGCGAAACATCGAGCGAAACATCGAGCGCACACCGCTCGGTCGACCCGCCGTCGCGTGAGCGCGCAGGTCGCGCGTCTACGTCCACGTCCACGTCCACGTCCACGTCTACGTCCACCTCCACGTCTGCGTCGAAAGTCGACGCCACACCGACTGTTCAATCTGGCATCACGCTCGCAACGCCCGGCTACGCGCGTGCGCTTCGCTCGTTTCTCGCATATCTGCGCGTCGAATGCGGTCTCGCCGCTGCGACGCTGGAGGCATACACCCGCGACATTGACGACCTCGTCGGTGATCTGCTTGTGCGCGGTGTTTCTGCAGTTGGTGAAGTCACACCAGCGCATCTCGTCGAGCACGTTCGATTTCTCTCGCGCGATCGAAAGCTCGATCCAACAACGATCGTCCGGCACGTTTCGAGTGTGCGTGTGTTCTTCCGCTATCTCCATGCGAATCGCGAAATCCCCGAGAATCCAGCGCGATTACTCGAGCGTCCGACAAAGTGGCGCAAGCTTCCGAACGTGATTTCGCCCGCACAAATGCGCAAATTGGTGGAAGCGCCCAACTCAGATCACGGCGAACTGTGGATTCGCGATCGTGCGATTCTCGAGTTGATGTACGCCTCAGGCTTGCGCGCGAGCGAAGTGGGTTCCGTGCGGCTGAATCAGTGGTTTCCGACGATCGCAAGTTTGAGCGTCATTGGCAAAGGATCGAAGCAGCGGATCGTTCCGGTCGGTGGCTGCGCGGCGCAAGCGTTGGAGCGATGGCTCGTGCATCAGCGCCCTGGAATCGTCGAAGGAAACGAAGGTCGTGCGGATCACCGTTTGTTCGTTTCGAATCGCGGGAAGCCGCTTGAGCGCGTCGCCATTTGGATGCTCGTCAAGAAGTACGCGCTCGCGGCGGGGCTTCACGATGTCCATCCGCACGTCTTACGACACAGTTTCGCGACCGATCTCCTCCGCGGCGGCTGCGATTTGCGCACCGTGCAGGAATTCCTCGGTCACAGCAGTGTCGTGACCACGCAGGTTTACACCCACGTCGACAAGTCACGACTTCGTGAAGTGGCGCGAAAGTTCCACCCGCGATTTGATTGATCGTTTTCCCAAGAAATTCGGCCGTGCGCGCATTTCGCGTCTGCGATAGCCTCGCATCTTCCCATGCTCACCACCGACCCTTGCATCCTCGTCATCTTCGGCGCTTCCGGCGACCTCACTTCGCGCAAGTTGATTCCCGCGATGTACGAGATGCACGTCCTCGGACAACTTCATCCATCCACGGTGATTCTTGGTGTATCGCGCACCCAGAAGTCCGACGACGGTTGGCGCGATGAACTGCGCACGTGGGTCGAAAAGCAAGCGAAGGGTTTCGACGCGACGAAGTGGGTCGACTTTGCGAAGCGCCTCTTCTATTTCGCGGGCGACGCGGTGAAGAGCGAGTGCTACGAGCCGCTGCAAGCGCGCCTCGCGCAAATGGCGGAAGAACGCGGAACGCGCGGCAACCTGCTGTTTTTCCTCTCGGTTGCCGAGAGTTTGTACGAGCCGATCATTGAGCGTATCGATGAAGCTGGTCTGGTCGTCGAAGGCAAGCGTTGGTGTTCGATCGACCCCGCCGCGAAGAGTTGGCAGCGCATCATCGTCGAGAAGCCATTCGGCCACGATTCCGTGAGTGCGTCGAGCCTCAATCGCTGTCTCGGCCGCGCGTTTGAGGAAGAGTCGATCTATCGCATCGATCACTATCTTGGCAAGGAACTTGTGCAGTCGATGCTCGTGTTGCGCTTTGCGAACTCGATCTTCGAGCCGATTTGGAATCAGCAGTACATCGATCATGTGCAGATCACGGCTGCGGAGACGGTGTCTGTTGGGCAACGCACGGCGTTCTACGATCAAACGGGCGCGATCCGCGACATGATCCAGTCGCACCTCTTCCAGATCCTCGCATTTGTCGCGATGGAGCCTCCGAGCTTGTACACGCCGGAAAACGTGCGACAAGAGAAGATCAAGATCATCGATGCGATTGCGATTCCATCCGCGGATGAAGTCGCGTCGCACTGTGCGCTCGGCCAGTTTGCGGCCGATGGCAAAGATGGTGCGTTGAAGGAAGGCGCTTACCACGAACTTGCGGGCGTCGCACCTGGCTCGACAACCGAAACCTACGCCGCGATCAAAGTGCACTTCGACAACTGGCGTTGGGCGGGCACGCCGTTCTACATTCGTTCGGGCAAGAAACTCGCAGCGAAAAAGACTGAAGTCGTCGTCCAGTTCAAGCCACCCGCGGCGAATCTCTTCCGCAAAGTTGCGGGATTCGGCGGCGAAGCGCCCAATCGCCTCGTCATCGAGATCGCGCCGAAAGAGCGCTTCAATCTGCGCTTTGAGGTGAAAGTGCCTGGATTCGGACTGCGCGCAGCGAACGTCGACATGCAGCTTGATTACGCCGATCGCTTCAAGGCTGAGCCTGTCGAAGCGTACGGGCCACTCATCGTCGACGCGATGCGCGGCGACCAAACGCTCTTTAAGCACCGCATCGAAGTCGAGGGCGCGTGGAACGCAGTGATGCCGTTCCTCGACGAGCGTTCTGGCGTTGCGCGCGCCGGAATTCACGCGAACTACGCGTGCGGCTCGTGGGGACCGCAGTCTGCCGACGAATTGCTCGCACGCGACGGCCGCGCATGGCGGAACGAGTCGTGACCGCGCGGCGCGTGACGCACACGCGCCGTCTCGCGCGTCTCGCGCTGGCGGCGATCGCCGTCGGTGCGCCGCTCTCGCTCGCGATGGCGATGCTGTCGGCGCGCGATATCCAGCGATACCCCGCGATGCCTGGTTCGGGCATCATCGGCGGCGGCGGATACGAGGAAGACACGCTCGACTGGATCTGGCGCACGTTCGCGCCGCAGGCATGGCACGCGTGGGGCGACGGCTCTGGGTACGACACTCCGACGCGCGCCGACGCGCACGATGTCGGCGTGCTCGTGCATGCGTCGAGCGGTGAAGGCGGCGGTTGGTTCGCGCACGCGGTCGCGGGCTCCGGCTTTTACGACATCGTGTGGGTCACGCGCTTCGACGTCGTGACACAGAGGGCGATGGGCGATCCCGTCGACGACGTGCTTCCTTCGTGGGAAGTCGATGAACGCGTGGCGGCGGGCGAGATTCCCGTGACCACTGCTCCTGCGTGGGTTCCCGCCGATCTTCCTCGCGTGTGCGAGGGGTTCCTTCCGGGACACAGTGCGGAGGTCGGGCGATTCTTCCGCGCCGTCGAGGTTCCCGAGAGCAACTGGATGCAGGGACGTGTGGAGAACGAGGACGCGCAGCGACTTGCCCTCGACGCGAAGCACGACGCGAAGCACGACGCGAAGCACGTCGTCGGCACGCGGCGCATCGACGAGGCGCGCGTATTCGGCTGGCCGTTCCGCGCGTTCGTCGTGCGGGGCGCGCTCATCGAGCGCACCGTCTACGAGGACGAGGGCGAGCATGGTCTCTCCGACGTCTCGTGCGTCGTCATCTGGTGGACCGATGGCCTCGGCATCGATCCATCGTGGGGTTGGGACCTCGGGCATCCGCTTTCGCATGAGATCGACAGCCTTCCCGCGAAGGGACTGCCGTGGCGTCCGCTGTGGCTGCCGCTTCTTGGAAACGCGCTTGTCGTCGGCGTGCCGCTCGTCGCGCTGTTCGTGCTTGCGAAGGCCGGTGTCCGCAGCGCGGTCGCGCGGATCCGCGGCGATCGAACCCGCTGCCCGTCCTGCGGCTACGCGCGCACGGGGCTTTCCGCGGACGCGCGATGTCCCGAGTGCGGCCAGCCACCCGCGAAGGCTTCACGGCGGCCCTGATCCGCGCCTTCCACCACCGCGACCGCGCGCTTCGGAAGGACCCTCGCCCTCGGGTACGCTGTGCGCGATGAGCGACGGCGGAACCTACGAACTGGCCGACGAACTGCCCGAGACGCCGAGACTGCCGGGGCAGGTGGTCCTCGTCGACACCGCCGACGAGGCGCTCGACGCGATCGGCACCGACATCATGATGCAGGCGAAGGCCTGCGTGCGTCAGTTCGGCGACTTCCACCTCGCGCTCTCGGGCGGCTCGACGCCGATGCCGCTCTACGAGCGCATGATGATCGACCCGCGCTTCCGCGAGATGCCGTGGCGACGCACGCATCTCTGGATCGTCGACGAGCGCTGCGTGCCGTTCGAGCACGAGAAGTCGAACTTCGGACAGATCCGCGAGATCATCTGCGAGCACTCCGACATCCCGTCGTCGCAAGTGCATCCGATGCATGCGTACGAGGCCGATGGCGACGTGCGCTACGAGGCGGAACTGCGCGAGGTGCTCGGTTGGCGCGAGAAGGGCCACGACCGCCTCGACTTCGTGCTGCTTGGGATGGGCGACGACGGACACACCGCGAGCCTCTTCCCACGCAGCGACGCGCTGGCGGTGGTCGATCGATTCGCATGCTTCAACCGCGGCCCTGCGGTCACACCGCCTGA
>JBEIJG010000096.1:0-9372 GCA_040380385.1 Phycisphaeraceae bacterium
CTCAACGATCGAGAATCCATCCGCGATTTCAATCGCGCCGATACCGCGCGGATTAACGTTCGCCTCGTTCGCGATCGCACCGACCAAGTCGGCAGGACGCATACCCATGCGACGACCAGCCGCGATATAGACGCGCACGAGATCGGCTTCGTGGCGTTCGCCGCCGCGTGATTGTCGCGGCGCACGCGGACCGCGCGCGTCGAAACCTCCGCCGGGGCCGCTGCCACCCGATGGCATCTCGTGCTCGCCGCGCGGATAGCCACGCCCTTCATTTGGGCGCGTGTACACCGGCCGCTCCTCGACAGGAACATCTCGGTACGCCGGACCACGCCGCGCGTCCGCCGGACCACGCCGCGCGTCCGCCAGATCACGCCGCGCGCCATCATCAAATCTCCGCCCGGCCGGCGCCGATTGCTTCGGCCGCGAGAAACTCTCGTAGGACGGAATGTGGAGGTCGTCCTCGTCTGCCGCATTTCCGGCCGATGCCTCGTGCGCGATCTTGACCGCCGCCGCTGCAACGTCCATCAAATCAAACTCGCTCGCGAGCGACTCAACCACCGTGCGGAACCCATCGAGTTCGCTTGAATCCGGCGCGTCGCCGGCCTCACGCGCGTCAGCCGCTGCCGCGAGCACTTCGCGCAGCGCGCCCTTGGTGAGATCCAATCGATGCGCCTTGATGTCGTGCGCGGTTGGGACCACGCCAATCTCAATCTTCGATTTCGTGATCCACTCGATGTTGCGCACCAGTCGATGTTCGCGCGGCTCGGCGAGCGTTATTGCAACGCCTTCACGCCCTGCGCGGCCTGTGCGACCGATGCGGTGCGTGTACGCCTCCGGCGAACTCGGTACGTCGAAGTTGACGACGTGCGAAATGTGTTCGATGTCGATGCCACGCGCAGCCACGTCGGTTGCGACGAGAAGATCGACCGACGCCGCGCGCGCTTTCTTCATCACGCGATCGCGCTCCGCCTGCGTCATGCCGCCGTGCAGCGCTTCGACCGAATAGCCGCGCCCAACAAGTCGTTCCGCGAGTTCCGCAACTTCGAGTCGCGTGCGACAGAAGACAATCGCGAGCGTTGGCGCTTCGATATCAAGGACGCGTCCAAGTGCCGCGATTTTGTGGGCGCGCGGCACGATGTAACAGGTCTGTCGCACCTTCGGCGCAGTTCCCGTGGCCGTCGGATCGCGCGGAATCAACACGCGCTCTGGTTCACGGAGATGTCGTTCGGCGATACCCGCGATGCGCGGTGGAAGTGTTGCGGAAAAGAGCGCAGTTTGCCGCGTTTCAGGCAGCGCCTCGAGGATGAGTTCGAGATCTTCTGCGAAACCCATGTCGAGCATTTCGTCGGCTTCGTCGAGCACGACCGACATGACGCCTGCGAGCTGAATCGTCTCGCGGCGCATGTGATCGAGAATGCGACCAGGCGTTGCAACCACCACATGCACACCGCGACGGAGCGCGATGATTTGACGTCGGAAATCCTGCCCGCCGTAGATCGGCGCAACGGAGATTCCGAGCCCACGTCCGTAGCGGTGGAACGCTTCGGAGACCTGCATCGCGAGTTCGCGCGTCGGAACGAGCACGAGCACCAACGGCTGACCTGGCTCCGGCTTTTTGCCAGCGACGCGCTGCAGAAGCGGCAACGCAAACGCAGCCGTCTTTCCGGTACCCGTTGCTGCTTGCCCGAGAAGGTCACGGCCCCCAAGAAGCGGTCCAGCTGCCGCCCGTTGAATCGGCGTCGGCTCCTCGTAACCGAGGGTGGCGAGTTCGGCAAGAATTTCCGGGCCAAACCCGAGCGCTTCAAAGTTGTCCGACATAAGTGTCCTTCATCCGCACAGAGTACAGGTTCTGCGTGCCGCGCGTACGACTCGAGTGTTGCGTGCAAGAACGGACCTTCTGAAGCGAGGCGTGGCGAGTCCGCGAAGTCTGCATCTTCATGCGGTGCGGCGGCGCTGAGCATGTTTCATCGCGATTTGCCTTCACACCGCACTTCCCCGATGCTGCACCGTTTCCCCCGCCGTAACTTCGATGAAATCCGCGCGTACTTCAATTTCTCCAACAGCGAACGCCGAACGCAACGACCGTCGTCGCATCGCGGTGGTGGCAACTGTGCCGTACACCGTCAACATGTTCCTCGCGCCGCATCTCGCGGCACTCGCGCGACAACACGATGTGACGATTCTCGCCAACGGCCGCGTCGAGGAGATTGCACCAGCCTTGCGTGAGCGCTGCGATTTCATTCAGATCGGTATCGCACGCGAGATCGCGCCACTCACGGATCTCCGCACGCTCGCCGAATTGCGTCAGCACTTTCAAACTGGTGCGTTCGACCTCGTCCTCTCGATGACGCCGAAGGCTGGGCTTCTCGCGATGGTGACCGCGCGCATCGTCGGCGTGCCCACACGGGTGCACTGGTTCACAGGCCAAGTGTGGGCGACGCGTCGAGGACTTGCGCGACGCGCACTGAAACTCCTCGATGGAGTGACGGCGAACTGTGCGACGCATCTCCTCTCTGATAGCCCGTCACAACGCGCATTTCTCGATGAAGAAGGCGTGATTCCCGCCGCGCGCGTCGAGGTTCTTGCCGACGGTTCCGCGTGCGGCGTTGATGCGCGACGCTTCAAGCCCGACCGCGCGGCGCGCAACGCGATTCGTCGGCAGCTTCGTATTCCTGATGATGCATTTGTGGCGCTGTTCCTCGGACGACTCAATCGCGACAAGGGCATTCCTGAACTTGCTGAGGCGTTTGCGCAGATCGCGCCCGCACATCCCTCGATGCATCTCGTGCTCGCAGGCCCCGACGAAGGCGAGATGATCGCACGCACAGCCTCGACGCTCGCTCCGTTCGAAGGACGCGTCCATCGCGCAGGTTTCGTTTCGAACCCTGAGGCATTCATGGCCGCCGCCGATCTCTTCGTTTTGCCGAGTCATCGCGAGAGCTTCGGGCTCTCCGTGATTGAAGCGGCGGCGTGTGGAATTCCCGCTGTTGGCTGCGCGATCTACGGATTATCTGATGCGATCGTCGACGGTGAAACGGGGCTTCTTGTTCCGAAGGGCGACGCAAACGCGCTTGCAAGCGCGATCGCGAAGTGCGCTGAAGATGCAGCATTGCGCACACGCCTCGGCACGAATGCGCGCGCGCGGGTCTTGGCGAAGTTCTCACAAGATCGCCTCGTTGATGCGTTTCTCTCGTCGATCGAACGTTCGTTACACTCGCAAACGGCATGATGAGCGATCGGACTCGAGCACCGCACGCAGTGGTCACGGGGGCCTCGGGCTACCTCGGTCGGCATCTCGTGTCAGCACTCGAAGCGCACGGTTGGCGCGTCACCCGTTGCGTCCGCGATGCACGGGGTGTGCCAAACGCGGTGTCGGTGCCGGACCTCGACGATCGCTCGCTTGCAGCGATTCCTTGGCCTGCTGATACGGTGTTTCACTTGGCAGGACTTGCGCATCGCTTCCCGCCGAATGTTCCAAGCGAAGCCGAGTTTGAACGCGTGAATGCGCACGGCAGCGGCGCGGTCGCGCGTGCAGCAAAATGTCGCGCGCGGCGTTTCGTTTTCGCAAGTTCCATCGCTGCGATTGGTGCGCGCGGAGAGCCACCGAGCACGGCGTACGGCCGAAGCAAGTTGCATGGCGAATGCGCCGTGCTCGAGGCGCTCGCTGGCTCGACGACCGAAGCGGTGATCCTTCGTTTCCCCGCGATTTATGGCGCTGGTGCGCCTGGTGCGGTCTCACAACTCGCGCGCTGGATTCTGCGCGGACGGCCTCTTCCCTCTTGCGCGCGAACGACGCGTCGCAGCATGATCGCGGTCGAGAACGCCATCGATGCATGCATGTTTTCCGCGGAAAGCGCGCGGCTCGCAGGCGCGACTGCGGTTCCAACAGATCGCGAAACGCTCAACGTACTTGACGCAGCAATGACGATTGCGCGTGGCGGCGGCACGCGTGTCCGCACAATTCCGATGCCGCGCTTTTCGCTCTCACTTCTCGGAGCGATTGGCTCGCGATGCGGCATCACGGCGATGGCGTCGGCCGAGCGCTTGCTCGAGTCGACCGAGATCACGGATGCCACACTCGCGGAGATCGCCGGATGGAATCCGCCCATTTCCGCGCAGCACGCACTCGCTGAACTTGGTGCGGAGATCGCGCGCGACGCGGCCAACGACCACGCCTCGGAGCGTGCCGCATGAACGCCACACTGTGCACGATGGCCTCGATGGCCTCGGTGGCATCGATCGCGTCGACCGCGACGATTCCTGATCCCGCACTCATCGGTGGCGCGTTCGTTGCCACGCTTGTCGGAACACTCGCCTTCCGCCGCATACTCGCGCGAGCTGCGATGCTCGACCATCCCAACGAACGCAGTTCCCACGACGTTCCCGTACCGCGCGGCGGCGGCGTTGTCTTCGTCGCGGCGTGTGCGCTCGCGCTTCTCCTGCTTCTCACGCGCGGCGCACTGCATCCTGTGATGTGGGCGACGTTCGCCGGACTCCTTGCGATCGCACTCATCGGCTTCATCGATGATCGCCGACATGTTGGTGCCGCAACGCGCCTCGCGTTTCATCTCTCTGGTTCGGCCGCGGCCGTTTTCGCCGCCACGTTCGGAAGTGCTGCGTGGCTTCCGGCGGAAATCACCGCGCATCCGATCGTGCCCGTCGCTGGCGTGTTGCTGCTTGCGGTCGCGAGTGCGTGGATGGTGAACCTCGTCAATTTTGTGGATGGCATCGACGGGCTCGCAGCACTCGGAGGCGCGACGATACTTGCGGCTGCAGCGCTGCTCCCGGCGGTTTTCCCCCTCTCCGCGGTTCCCCCCCTCTCCGCGGTTCTCCCCCTCGAGAGCGCCCTTCCCGGTGGTGAAACACCTGCGCTTCGCGCGGACAGCGAGGCGCTTCGTGCCTTTGCGTTGGCATGCGCGGCCGCCGTTGGGGCATTCGGTGTTGTCAACATCTCACGCTGGCGGATTTTCATGGGCGATGCGGGAAGCGGCGCGCTCGGCCTTCTCATCGCCTTCACGCTTGTGGCGCTTGCGATGGGCCGCGGACTCGCACCGCTCGCCGCGCTCGCACTTCCAGCGGTGTTCGTCGCAGATACGACAACGACATTGGCCATTCGCGTTTGGCGCCGCGAGCATCCTGCGCGCGCGCATCGAACGCACGCCTATCAACGCCTCGTTCGGCGCGGTTGGCCGCATCTTGCCGTTTCAGGGACGTATCTCGCGGTGTTCGCCGCGACGGCCTTGCCCGTCGCGATCTACGCGCAATCAGGCGGAGCCTACGCGAGCGCAGCGGTCGCGGGGCTCTATGTGACGCTCGCGATTGCCGCCATACTCCTCGGCGCGGGCCGCGAGCCGCGCACCACCCAAATCAATGCACCTGCAACTGCGTGAGAAGCAAGCGCGATTTCTCGCGCAGTCCGCGCGCTCGACCGCGCG
This sequence comes from Phycisphaeraceae bacterium, assembly GCA_040380385.1. Classification (GTDB taxonomy): domain Bacteria; phylum Planctomycetota; class Phycisphaerae; order Phycisphaerales; family SM1A02; genus QWPT01. The sequence continues at coordinate 5,436 of JBEIJG010000096.1, forward strand.
CTCGACCGCGCGCTCACACGCTCACGCCACCGGCGGATCAACGCGGCTGTATTCTCGCGCAGGCTGCGCAAGCACCGCACGCACACCCTTCGCATCGTGCTGTGAAACGACCGCCTCAAGTCGCGAGAGTTGCCGCTCGACGTGCGCCCAGCGATCAAACCCCTCGCGCGCGCGAAGAATCGCGGGATGCGACGTCGCCTCGAGATCAGCGCCGATCACGAGTTCTTCGAACATCTTCTCACCCGGGCGAAGTCCGGTATAGACGATCTCGATGTCACCATCAGTGCGGCCTGCATCACGCACCGTGCGACCGGCGAGTCGAATCATGTTGCGCGCGAGATCATCGATGCGCACCGGCTCGCCCATGTCGAGGACAAACACCTCGCCACCTTCGCCGAGCGCGCCTGCTTGGAGAATCAGTTGCACTGCTTCCGGAATCGTCATGAAGTAGCGCGTGACTTCCGGATGCGTCACCGTGACGGGACCACCCTGCGCAATCTGTCGCTCAAAGATCGGAACAACGCTTCCGCTTGAGGCGAGCACATTGCCGAAGCGGACCATCGTGAACCGAATCGCTCCACGTCCGAACTCTTCCTGCATCGATTGCAGCACGATCTCCGCGAGGCGCTTCGTCGCGCCCATCACGCTCGTGGGGCGCACAGCTTTGTCGGTCGAAACAAGCACAAAGTCGCGCACGCCATGACGAAGCGCAGCCTCGGCGACGCGATACGTGCCGAGCACGTTGACTTCTGCGCCCTCAGGCTCATTGTCTTCGACGATCGGCACATGCTTGTACGCCGCCGCGTGATAAATCGTCTCAGGCCGATGCTCTGCGAGGATCTGATCGATCCGTACCGCGTCGGTCACACTCGCGAGGTGTCGACGAATCGTTGGCCGCGCACTTCCGGGCGCCGAGACTTGCGCCAAGCGCGCAAGTTCCGCATCGACTTGGAAGAGATTGAACTCGCTGTTGTCGACGAGCACGAGCTCGCGCGGACGAAGTGCCAGCACTTGTCGGCACAACTCGCTTCCGATCGATCCACCCGCACCGGTGACAAGTACGCATTTGCCACGCACGTTTTTCGCAAGCAACTCCACACTTGGCGGAACCGACGCGCGACCCAAGAGATCTTCGATCGCGATGGCGCGAAGCTGATCGACGCGCACTCGGCCGTCGTCGATTTCCGCGATCGTTGGAACCGAGAGGACACGAACTCCAAACGCCGCGGCGCGTTCAAGCACTGTGCGGCGTCTTTCACGCGCGCTCGGTGTCAAGGCGACAAGCAGCGACTCGACGCTGAGTTCGCCAAAGAGCCGTTCCATGGAATCCGTGCCGTAGACACGTACACCACGAATGGTTCGTCCGATCAACGCCGGATTGTCATCGAGAAACGCGACAACTTCCGACTTCCGATCGTGCCCAAGCGCTGCAATCAGGCCTGCACCAACATCACCCGCACCATAGATCGCAACCCGCCTCGGGCGCACCGCCGCACTTGCGAGAATGTGGCGCACGCCAAGCCGCATCGCACCAGCACCGCCGAACAAGATCATGCCCGCGATCGGAATCGCAGAGCGCGGCATGCCTGCCCCGCGCGACGAACTCAAGAAGAGCGCGAGCGCAAAGAGCACGCTCGCGATCAGGGCACCCTTCGCGAGCAGCCACGCGTAGCGAGGACCGATGTAGCGCGTGATCTCTCGATAGAGCCCACACCAATGGAAGACGGGTGGCACGATGATCGCAAACAGCAAGACTTGGATCACCGTCAACTGCGCGAACGGATCAACCGACTCCAACCGAAGCGCGACCGCTAGGACCACCGCAACCATCGCCACGAATGCGTCCCACAGGCCCATGGCGAATTGCTTCGCCCCGCGGGGAAGTCCGTCGATTGCTTTGGGGAGGCGGGGTTCGAATGGCATCTGGCGTACTGCAGTTCTCTGACCATCTCGCCTAGGCAAGATCCTTCCGCCACGAATCACCCATCAATCACTCACGAATCACCAACGAATCACCACAGACTGCATGACGTCATTCGGGCCCAGGCCCGCACTATACCGATCCGCCGAGGGCGAGTCTCTTGCGGGTTCGCTTCCGACTGGGGGGAGATTTCCCGCTTCGAACGCACGGCGGCGCGCGTCCGAAGCACGACCACTCAGAGCTCCGTTACTCGCCTTTCAAAACGTTCGTCACGCGCCCTTCGGCGTCCGTTTATGGCACTGGCCCCCACGCCGAGAGCAAGATGCCGATGTCGGCAGCGTCCACCAAGCCGCTGTTATCGAGATCATGCTTCGCGTCGTCGAGCCCCCAACGTGCCAAGAGCTGTGAAAGGTCGGCCGCATCCACAAACCCGTTTGCGTCAAAGTCAGGGTTCTGCACAGGGCCACAGAGGTCTGCGGCACCATCACCATCCGCATCCACGCAGTCCGCCCCTGCTTCGAAGGGGAGCCCGAGCGCTGCGGCGTCCGCATCGATGAGTGCTCGACAAGTCAAACTCGAGCAACTTGCGCCGAAAGATCGCACGCAATCTGCCCACACGTTACACGCGCCGCTTCCTTGCGGAATCGAAAGCGCATCCGCCAACTCTCCAACAAACGCCTGCGCGAGGAGTTTCTGCGCGTAGGGCCGCAAATGGGCCGAATCGAAGAGATACGGCATCCATGAGGTTGGGTCACCCGAGGTTGAATCACCCGAGGCTGAATCACCCGAGTCTGCGCTGTTCGGCCCCCACAAGTACTCCTCGTGTGTTGCGCGATGCAGATTCAATGCAAGCACATTCGCATCGCGCAAAGCAATCTCGTGTGCGACGACCGGCATCCAGTCGAAAACAAGCCACGGCGTCGGCGAGAAACCCACGCGCAGTTCCGCAGCAATGATGACTGGGAAGTTCGGATCACCCATCGACGTGCGAATCCACTCAATCGCTGCCTCGAGTTGTGCACGCCACGTCGTCGGCGTGATTCCGTTTCCTGCGTCGTTCGCGCCAAAGTGAAGTACCGCGACGTTTGGAGCGATCGCCTTCAGAAGAGCGCCTGCGTTGCCGTGCGATGCAACGAGTTCTGCGAGCCGCATGCCCCCCTTCGAGAAACCCTGCACAACAACTCCTCGCGGTGGCGCGTTGCTCTTCCATCGCATGCCCACGAACTCCGCGCCGGACTTCGGATCTGCCCCACGAAGCAGCAACTGAAGATGGCGCTTTCCCGCGAATTCGAGCGGCGGTGTTGACATCCAAGCGAGCGCGCCCTCCGCAGCCTTTCGGATCGGAGGCAACACACCCGTCGCAATGATCGAAGCAGCGTTGTCGTAGATCGACGCATCGGTCGGCGCATTCGCCCACTCAAGCGCGCCCGCACCTTGACGAGCCGCGAGTAAGACCTCCGCGCGATACGGACCCGTTTGGTCGAACCACGGACCCGATGCAAGATCAGGGTCGATCGTGAGCGACGCATCATGCAGAAATACGCTTCGCCACGCACTCGACCATGCCTCTGACCACGACGAGCCCGCTTGGCGGAGAGAAACTGGATTTGTGCTTGGGAGCCACGAAGACGGAGGAAGCACCGAAGTCGAGATCGCAGAACTTTCTCGCACCGTCGTGAGCCATTGCGGAGTCGAAGCGTGGGTCGAGTTCCCAATGAACACCGACTCTGTCGCTGGTCCGTACAACTCGGCGAACTCCGCACAGAGATGCGCGATGTAATGACCGCCCCAACCATTCGGAGCAGTTTCTTGCGAGTCGCCGAACACGGCGATGCGCACCACGCCCTCGCGCGCCGACTCGAAAACGGCGCGAAATCGCTCCGGCGATTGCGCCGTGACGCGCGGAACGTCGCGGAAGTCTGTCGCGTTCGCCCGACGTGTCACGCCTAGGACCATAAAACCAACAATGCCAAACCACAGCACGACGTACAAGCAAGAATCAAGACAAGAATCAAG